>JAUUYJ010000163.1 GCA_030588275.1 Candidatus Zixiibacteriota bacterium
AATATTTATCCTGGGTGTCAAAAAAGCGTTCCATTCGGTTAATGGGGGACTGCATTATTTCCCTGGCCGCTACGAAGGAAAGCGGATGGGTTTTGCCTTCGACTTTATTGATGATTGGGGATATCTGGTCGGATACAAGGGCCTGTTTGCCAGATCAATTACCCATGGACGAAAGTGGGAAGAGGTCGATCTGGGCATTACCAAAGACCTTTACGATATCGACATGTATGACAAAGATGCCGGCATTGCGGTTGGTCAGGGAGGCATGGTCGTTTATTTTATGAACGAGGGTGACCGCTTTACGGTGGAAAACTGCGGGTTTGAAATCGACCTGAAAACGGTGGCCGTTACCGATAGCAAAATTTTTATAGCCGGTAAAAAAGGACATCTGCTCGTCAAAGAACGGTTTCCAAAGTCTAAGGAATAGCAAGAGAAATTGGAATTATCTAGAAGTTCAGATCGCACCTCTCAGCGGGCCAAGGACCAACGAAGGAAAGTGAGGAGAGGTGGTAAAAAATAAAAACAAAATCCTAAAATGGATACTGACAACCACAGTTGCACTCATTGTGATAGTTCTTGTGGGGGGTATGATTACTATGCGCTTAATGTCAGATCATTATCGCGAATTGTTTTCCCAAATTCATCCTGGAATGACAAAAAATCAGATAAAAGAAATTGTTGGTGATCCGATAGAAGTCGGCAGATCCATACATAACCACGTTGTGTATTATTACAAAGTACCTTCGTGGTTTTCAGAGAGCCCTACGTGCTATTTTGGGGAAGGGGACAGTGTCTTGGTAAGATTCTCATGGGATGCGATTGATGTTGATACTTCTCTGGTCATAGATAGCACCAAAGATAGACATTGATCCGTAAGTTTTCCCCGAAAAAAAATATAGACTGTTAATGTATGAATTTACGAAAAGGGAAGCCTGATGGCTTCCCTTTTTACGCAGACTTCGATCTTAGATCAGGTGGCGTGAATCTTGTACAGATCCGCACCGGAATCCATATCGGTTACCAAAAATTCCTGGGCCGAAATGGTTGTATCCCGAACCAGGTTGATATGAAAACGATGCGTAGTAGCCAATCGGGAAATCCGATTAACACCACCATTCGTAATATATTCAGCCAGATCAGGATTGACGATCAGATTGAACTTGGTATTCTTCCCGGCCGTTTTGGCCCGCAAAAACCACCTTTCTACCTTGGTCGCCATCGTATCCTTAGACAGAACCCGGCCAAAACCATCACAGTACTTACACGGTTCTGACAAGGCGGTGATCAGGGAGGGGCGCACCCTTTCCCGAGTCATCTCAATTAGTCCAAAATCGGAAACGGGTGATATGGCCCGTTTGGCCCGATCATGTTTAAAACAACTGGAAAACTCGTTATAAAGTTTCCGCCTGTTTTCATAACGATACATGTCAATAAAGTCAATAACGATCAGCCCGCCAATATCTCTTAGACGAATCTGTCGAGCCGCTTCCCGAGCCGCCTCCAGATTAGTTCTCAGAATTGTCGTTTCCTGATCTTTTCGGCCCACAAAGCGACCGGTATTAACATCAATTGTCACCATCGCCTCGGTCTGATCAATAATCAGGTATGAACCTTTTTTGATCCAGACACGGCGATCCATCGTTTTTTCAAGCTCCGCTTCGACGTTGTAATGGTCAAAAATCGGCATCTTGTCTTTGTACAGATGGACGCGCCCTTTCAGAGATGGGGCAACTTCCCGAACAAACGCCATTATTTCACGATAGACCGTTCGATTATCAACGATGAGGCTATCGACATCATCGGAATAAATATCGCGGATGAGACCGCTGATCATTCCCATCTCCTGATGCAACAGAGCCGGCGGCTCCAATTTGTCGGCTCGCTTTTTTAAAGGAACCCAAAATTTCAAAAGCCTTTTAATGTCAGCTTTAAAATCGGACTCGTCACGCCCTTCCGCTTCGGTTCGGATAATGAAACCAAACCCTTCCGGTCGGTGCGTGCGAACGATGTTTCGCAACCTCTTCTTTTCACCCCAATCGGTAATCCGTTTGGAGACACGAATATGATTATCGTCAGGAACCAAGACCAGGTAACGCCCGGCGATTGATATCTCCGAGGCAACGCGTGGTCCCTTAGTCGAAATCGGTTCTTTGATAACCTGCACAAGAATATGCTGGCCTTCTTTGACAACCGTTTCGATCCCGGCTCGACGTTCTTTTCTGATGATTTCGGCTGGTGCCTCTTCATCATCATCAACATCGTATTGCGAATCACCTTCTTGCCCGATATCGGAGGAATGCAAAAATGCAGCTTTCTCCATACCAATATCAACAAAGGCGGCCTGCATTCCGGGCAGAACCGCTTTAATTTTTCCCTTGTAAATATTTCCGACCATTCTCTTCTCGTCGGCTCCCTTAACTAAGAGTTCGACCAGTTTATCATTTTCGAGAACGGCTACACGGGTTTCGTGCTGAGTAGAATTTATTATGATTTCTTTTTTCATTTTTTCACCTCCTTTCTACCTGAAATCATTTTTTCTCCGGCTACCTTGGGATGGCCATTCAAATAGGCCTCAGACGAAAGCGTCTTTTTCCCTTCCGGTTTCAGCCGGGTAACTAAAATTGGTTTACCACCGGTCCCTACATACATCTTCTTACCGGCGGTATATATTTGTCCCGGTTCCAACGGCAGCAGGTCAAGACCATAGTCGATTTGGGAACCAAGAATTTTTATCTTTCTATCTTTGAGAAAACTGTACGCCCCCGGTTTTTCAGAAAAAGCTCTGATCCGGTTGTGGATTTTGTCTTCAGATTGATCCCAATCTATCAGACCATCAATCGAGCTGATTTTGGGAGCGGGTGATGCTAAGGAACTGTCCTGGACTTTCGGTTTAAAATCTGATTGGCCGATCAGATCGAGTGACTTTAGAAGAAGCGATCCAGCCATTTTAGACAGGCGATCATACATCCTGCTGTAATTTTCATCCGGCTCAATCTCAGTTTCTATCTGGTCAATTAGATCACCGGTATCAACCTTTGCATTCAGGAAAAATGAGGTCAACCCGGTTTTGGTCTCCCCGTTTAAAAGAGCATGATTGATCGGTGCCGCCCCTCGATATCTGGGTAACAGCGATGCATGGATATTGATTGAGCCGTTCTTGGGAAGCTCGAATATTTTTCGTGGAAGGATACGAAAGGCAACGACCACAATCAGGTCGGGGCACAACTCAGATATCTGATGACGAAAGTCGTCAGATCTAAGCGACTCCGGTTGCAAAATCGGCGCACCAAGCTCTACGGCCAATTTTTTGACAGGTGTAGCCTGAAGCTTACGGCCTCGCCCGGACGGTTTATCGCACCCGGTCACAACCGCCGTCAGATTATGCTCAGAATCGGCCAGCACCTTAAGAGAAGCGCAGGCAAACTCCGGCGTTCCCATAAAAACTACATTCATTTAGTTGTTGGCAAAGCAGACAAGCGATTGTTTAAGCAGATTTGGCCAATCTTTTTAGTTTGCCTTCGACCATCGTGCGACTAATTGTCGAAAAATGATCGATGAATAGGACGCCATCTAAATGGTCGTACTCATGTTGGATGGCTCGGGCCAGTAGCCCCTCAGCCTCCATGACAAACTCTTTTCCGGTAAGATCCAGGGCTTTAACTTTGACCCACTCGGGTCGGATGAGGTTTTGGTAAATTCCGGGAAATGACAGGCAACCTTCTTCGTATTCAACCATTCCGCTGGATTCGATAATCTCCGGGTTTACAAAAACTCTCACTTCGGCAGTTATATCAACCGCCGACAGATCAACAATAAATACTCTTTTTGCCACACCGATCTGCGGGGCGGCCAAACCAAGTCCTCTGGCATCTTTAAGGGTGTCAATCAAATCTGACACCAACTCTTTGATCTCGGTGGTAACTTCTTCCACCGGAGGGATGTTCTCCCTCAAGACCGGATCACCATATCTGACAATCGGCTTTATCGCCATTGCCTCTCCATAAATCCTGTTATTCAACCTTCCCAGCTATGGAAGATTTCAAAAACTCAATTTTAACATTCTCGCAAACCTTGAGTACGACGATGTTCTTTTCCTCATTAATAGATGAGATAACACCATACATACCGCTTTGGGTCACGACTTTGTCACCTTTTTTTAGTTCACTTATAACTCTTTGATGCTCCTTTTGCTTTTTCTGCTGGGGCCGTATCAATAGTAGGTAAAAAATAACAAAAATCAGTAGTAACGGAACCAGCGTGCCCAGCATTTGGGTCATTCCACCTTCGCCCTGGGCTATATTGCCGCTCATAAGTATTAAATCACTCAACATCTTCTCCTTTACCGTATCGGCAGGTATGGGATTTTTACCATACCCGATCCACTTCTATAACCGCAAAATATGGTAAAAGTTTATCAAAGGCAAACACTTTAACCAAAACAATATCCAGCTAAATAACACAACCGGCTGAAAGCCAGCCCATTACGCGAATCGGCTAATTATTTAATCAGATTCAAACCAATAATGATCTGAATATCGCGGTAATATCCTCTTTATAGAGCGGTTTAGCGTTGGCTAACTGCTTTCCATCCACGCCATAAATCTTCAGAGCGTCATCCGCCATCAAGTCAAATTTGGAATCGTCCTCAATTCCGATGTCAGCCATCGTCAATAACCGATTGACCGATTTCAAATAATCTTTCATCGCTGTAATCCCTTTGACCGCTAACTGCTCATCGGTCTGGCCGTCTCGGTGAATATCAAACAGCTCCTCAGCCAGCATTGCATATTTACTTGGACGAGATTTATAGCTGTACTCCATCACCGCCGGCAGTAACATCGCCAATCCGCGACCATGCGAAATGTCGTAATGACCAGAGAGAGAATGTTCCAGAGCATGAATCGGGTAAGCCCCCCCTCGACCGGAACTTATCATCCCGGAGAGCGCAATCGCCGAGGCCCAGGAAAGATTGCCACGAGCTTCGATATTATTCGGATTGGCGATAGCGAGCGATAAATTGTCCATGACCGTTTTGATAACCGACATGGCGAAGCGGTCTTGTAACGGAGTGTTTTCGACCCCGGTAAACAATCCTTCGATCACATGGCAAATAATATCAACCCCACCGTCGGCGGTATAATCAGCCGGAACGGTTGTCGTCAAAGCCGGATCGATAATTGAAACTTTGGGGTATAACAACGGATGAAACAGCACCGCTTTTTCGTGCGTCTCCCAATTGGTGAAAACACCACCGGCATCCGCTTCCGAACCGGTCGCCGCCAAAGTTGGGATCGCCATAATCGGTAGAGCTTGTGTCACCGGCTTGACCGGGCTGTCGGAACCGTGCGAAATAAAATCCCAGATTGGAGCTTCTTCGAGGGCCGCTACCGCTATCGCTTTGGCCGCGTCCATCGGCGATCCGCCGCCGAGCCCAACGATAAAATCGCATTTGTTAGTCCGAGCTAATTCGCCCGCTTCGTCAACCGTCGTCGTGCGTGGATTCGGTTCGATCTTGTCGAAGATGACAACCTCGACCCCTTCCCGCTCGAAATAATCGGTCACTTTATTGATAAAACCATGCGCCGAGGCGGACCTTTTTCCGGTAACGATCAAGGCTCGTTTACCTAACTTGGCCGCTTCGATACCGCATTGGTCTAAAGTTCCGGCTCCGAATATAATTTTGGTTGGTAAATGAAAAACAAAATTCTGCATATTAAAAACTCCCTCGTCAGATACATAATTGTGAATTATTAAAACTATTACGAATGGAGCGGTAAATCAATTGGAAATATGGGGCACTCGTGCCTCTTTGATACCTACGAGTAGGTCAGGAGCCCTGTGCTCCTGACATCGGCGATGCCGTCCTAGTACATTTCTCACACCACGTTGTGGCCCACCCGGCCTGGTTACTTTTTCTCGATGTCCTCACGCTTCAATGCACGCATACGCGTCATGACTGTATCCCCATA
>JAUUYJ010000298.1 GCA_030588275.1 Candidatus Zixiibacteriota bacterium
GACATCGATAAATTTGTCAAGCTGGCTGAGAAATCAGCTTAACTGAGTTCAACAAGTTTGGCGTACCGTTCGGGATTTTGCAATTTATACCGCTTGACCGTAGTTTGAGGCGGCGGTATATTGCGACACCGAATTAATAGAAGACATTGATAGGATAATTATTTGCATCATAGCCGAAGACAATTTTACGAGGATAGTTCCACACATCTTGGTGTCTATTGCCGCAAGCTCGGACTAACACCAAACGGGTTGACCGCAATATCTCTAATGTGTGCCATCGTGTCCGGCTATTTCTTTTTTGATGGCCAGTTGTGGATGGGAATTGTTTTTGTCATTTTGACTTCATTTGCCGATATGCTGGATGGTGCCACTGCGAGGGCGGGAAATATGGGAACCGTCTTTGGCGGTATCCTGGATCATGTTTCGGACCGTTATGGTGAATTTTTTATTCTAATTGGATTGGGACTTTGCGGTGCCGGTTTTTCAGCCGATGCCCAGGTCAACGCCATGCGGGTCGGTTCGGCGATGTTTGCTATTTTTGGAATGTTGATCGCATCATACACCAGAGCGGCGGCGGAATCGATGGGGAACCTTCCCAGTTGTGCCGTCGGGATGATGGGGCGGCTTGAAAAACTGCTCTTAATCATCTTGGGTGCGCTGGCGGAGCGGTATTTCCCTGGATATAATATTTTGGTTTATGCCTTGCTATTGGTTGGTGTCACCTCGGTCATTACTTCTGTACAGCGACTTTTATATGCCAAACGAGAACTTGAAAAAAGAGATGATAAAAAAGAAAAATAAAAAATCCCCGACGCGCGGGGTGGAATGAAAAGAACTGCCCCGGTGAGCGGGGTCATAAAATAAAAGAGTAGAACAATGATTCTCGCCCTCGGTAACCCCGTTTACGACTACATCGAAACAAAAAAAATCAAAACCGACGGCCGGGTTCTTTCCGGTTGCTCGACCAATGCCGCATTGGCGTTGTCCCGCCTGGGTCAGGATGTGACCCTCTCCGGAGCGGTCGGAGATGATTTCAAAGAGGCATTCAAAACCGCCCTCGACAAATATAACATTAAATCGGTTCTTTTGCCCTCGGCTGAAACGGGTGGTTTTTCCCTTATTTATTACGACGATTTTGGCAATCGCCATCTCGATCTGTTGGGGCGGGCTGATCCGATTGTGAGTGTCGATGATGCTCTACTGTCCACAGCCGAAGCGGTTTTGATCGGTCCAATTCTCAAAGAGATCTCGGCGGAGTTGGTGGCAAATATTAGAAAACGGTTCGATGGACTGCTTTTTTGCGATCCCCAGGGATTACTGCGTGGAGCGGCGGATGACAATCGGATATTTCACGAAAAGCCGGAAGGTATCGAAGAGACATTAGGACAATTTGACATTGTCAAACCGAATGAACTTGAAGGAAAAATTCTGACCGGGATTGATTGTCGTCAAGACCCATTTGAAGCGGCTCGGATAATAAAAAGTTGGGGACCGAAAATTGTCATCGTGACGCTGGCCGAACTGGGATCGGTTATTTACGATGGAGATCAATTCGTCGAAATCCCTCCATACGAAATTGACTTAGTCGATTCGACCGGAGCGGGGGATACCTATATGGCCGGATTTGTTTTTGAATATCTGAAAACCGGCTCAATCCGTCAGGCAGGAACCTTCGCTTCATGCGTCAGCTCGATAATGATTGAGCAGGTCGGTCCGGATTTCAAATTGGATGAACCAACGGTGCGGGTCCGACAACAGACACTTCTGCAAAAAACTGACTTCAAGGTTGCCCTAAGCGGCGTATGATATTGATAAGATAATCAGGTAGTACGAACTGACCATTATAATGGAGAATAATACGATGCGTATTATGTTACAAATTGACGGCGCCTATCTGGAGCGGATGCTTTCTGAAGAACACAACTCACCAGCGATAGATTATTCCAAATTGGCCAACAAGCTGGTAAATACCGTTATTACCGATTCCGAATCTGATTTGTACCTTTTACGAACATATTATTATCACGCCTTACCCTGGATCGGTCGTCAGCCGAACGAACAGGAAGAGGAGATGTGGAAGAAGAAACAAGGGTTCTTTACCCGTCTGGCCCACCTCCCACGCTTCGACGTCTATCTGGGACGCACCCAACGAATTGTCAACGATGATGGCTCATATGTATTTCAGCAAAAAGGGGTCAACGTCATGATGGCCTCACATATGGTTGAGATGGCCTGTTCCGGCCACGTTACCCATCTGATATTATTGGCACCTGATGGCGATTATGTCCCAGCGGTGCGGATTGTTAAATCGCATGGCGTGATTGTTCATTTGGCGCATGGTCAAAGACCGCAGGCATCGTCAGAGTTAATTAAAGCGGCGGATGAGCGGATCGAAGTTACCGGAGATTTCCTGGTTGACTGCATGCGTGGGGTTTATTAGAGAATCTGCGAAGCGAAGCCCCATCGGGGCGAGCGAGCTTAAGTAGCTGTAGGAGCGCAGCGACGTACAGATACATACCCCATTGTGGGGTAGATTATCTTATCCCCTACGAGGATTAAATGCCCGAGCGAAGCGAGTGGGGTTAGAGCCTTTTCCTATAGCGAGCTTAGGTGGATGTTCGAGCGAAGCGAGTGGGGCTGATTTGTGGGCGCCCTCGTCTGCCCCAAATAAGTGATCAGTATTATATTTGGGGGTTGTTAGCCCACCCAGTATTTCTGGTATTATCCCGAAACAGCTTTCTTCTTCGACTCAATATACGGAACCGGACGAAGCAGATTTTTCGCATGTAGCCTGCGCAATACCAGAGCAACACCGGCTCCAAGAACTATCCCTAATACCGCACCACCAACTACATCAAGCGGATAATGGACACCAACAAAAATCCGGGATAGACCTACGATTATGGCAAATCCAAAAAGATACCAGCGATATTTACTGTACAAGCAGGAAAAGAAGGCCGCTTGCCCAAACAGGTTGGCGGCGTGCGAAGACGGGAACGATTTACCCGATCCACAATTAACCAGAAGATGGACGATCAGATCCGACGTCTCATGGCAGGGGCGAGGTCGAGCAAAAAGTGGTTTCAAAAACGCACTCGACAGCTGGTCGCACAGCGCAATCACGATAGCAGAAAAAATCACAACCCAAACAAAGCGCTTCTTACCAAAAACCAGCAGAAGGATCATCGCCAAACCGTAAATGAGACGGAGAAGCATATCGTTGGTGACAATTGGCATTAAGA
>JAUUYJ010000275.1 GCA_030588275.1 Candidatus Zixiibacteriota bacterium
CGGAGAAAAGGGATTGATATTAATCAAACCGGGACGGTTTCGATAAAAACGGCAAATCAGATTCACTCAGCCCCGGTGGCAACGGTTGATGAAATCTTAAATAGAGAGACCGATTTTTCGAATCCGCTGGGAGGGCGTTCAAAGGGGCGTGACAAAAAAGCGATAATAAGTATCCCTAAACCTTCTACCGTACAATATAATATGTGTACTCCCCCGGGGCATCCTTCAACGTACCCTCCGGCGCATGGTGGGACCGCTATCGTCAATGGTGAACCGTTCGATGCCATGTTTTTCAAAAATTACGGTGTCAATCCGTTTGTCGATACCGAAGACGACCATCTTTCCACCTTTGCCATCGATGTCGATGATGCGTCGTTTGTGATGACTCGCTCGTATCTCGAACGGGGAGAGTTACCTCCCGATGAAGCTGTTCGGGTCGAGGAGTTTGTCAACCATTTTGAATATAACTATGAACCGCCATTCTCTGGTCGCTCCAATCGTTACCAATCTGTACCCTTTTCGGTTCACATGGAGGGAGCACCTTCTATGTTTGGACAAAACAGCCAGCTGTTGCGGATCGGAATCAAGGGGATGGAGATTCGTCCAGAAGATCGCAAAGATGCCAACCTTGTATTTGTTGTCGATGTCTCCGGTTCGATGGGACGGGAAGATCGGTTAGGGCTGGTCAAAAAAGCATTGCGGATGCTTGTCGACGAGCTTAATCCACGAGATCGGGTAGGAATCGTGGTTTATGGTTCACGGGCGCGAGAAGTTTTGCGTCCAACTTCAATCGCCCATCGTCAGGTGATTATCGATGCCATCAACAGCCTTCACACCAACGGAGCGACCAACGCCGATGCCGGTATTCGGATGGGATATGCTATGGCTGATCGGATGTTTGAACCGAGGAAGATCAATCGGGTTATCCTCTGTTCCGATGGCGTTGCCAACGTTGGCAGAACCAGTGCTGAAGATATCTTCAAAGAGATCAAACGGTATGCCGACCGGGGGATTACTCTTTCCTCAATCGGTTTCGGGATGGGCAACTATAACGATATCCTTTTGGAAAAACTGGGCAACAAAGGTAATGGCCATTATGCCTATGTTGACGATATCGCCGAAGCAAGGCGGGTCTTTGTTGACAACCTGACCGGCAACCTGCAGGTGATCGCGAGGGATGTCAAAATCCAGGTCGATTTCAATCCGCAGGCTGTCCGCAGCTACCGTCTGCTTGGTTATGAAAACCGGGACGTTGATGACGATAAATTCCGCGACGACAAAGAGGATGGCGGTGAGATTGGTGCCGGTCACGAAGTGACGGCGCTGTATGAAATAAAATTTCATCGGCACTCCTATCAATGGCCGGAGCCGCCAATGGAACATATGGAGCCGGTTGAGATTATAAATCAAAAAATCGGGACAGTTTTTATTCGATACAAAAATTCTGACCAGAAGGAAGTGGACGAAATTGCTCACGCGATAAATTGGGGTTGTTTTGGGCAGAGCTTCGGTTCAGCCAGTTCTGATTTCAAACTTGCAGCGGTGGCGGCGGAGTTTGCAGAGATTATGCGTAAATCGTACTGGGCCAAAGGGTCGAATCTGAACGATGTACATCGACTGGCCAAAGAGGTTTACAACGAAACTGGTCGTCGGGATGTTGAAGAGCTTATAACTCTCATCACCTTAGCAGAAAGGTTACAAGATACGAGGGTTGAAAGATAGTTCAATCCGATCAGGTCATTACAAAAAGAGCGGCATTAAGCCGCTCTTTTTATATCATTATCAAAGCAATTCTCTACAACTGTTTGAGTAGTTCCTCAACCGCTTTTTTTAACTGCGGATCGCGACCATTGATGAAATCATCCGGCAGATTTTCAATAGTGATATCAGGATATCGGGGTATCCGATCGGTATCTTCCATGTCAATCGTAAAGGCTCCCCATGATGGACGACGGATTCGGGTGCCATCAATCAGGTAATACGAGGCGGTTCCGATAACCGCTCCGGCGGTTGGCTCACCGATAATTTGTCCCAATTTGAGACGACGGAACCCTTCGGCAAAAATCTCGGAGTTGGAGGCGGAATAACTATTAATAAGCAGAGTCATCGGTTTTTCGACCGCTTTGGATCGCATCTTGTTTTCCGAAGTTGTCGGGAAATCGCGGAAGTTGCGCAGGAAGTATGGCGTTTTGACCATAATCCCCAACAGATGAACGGCGATGTTACCCCCGCCATTATTGCGCACGTCGATGATGACCCCCGCTTTCTGTTCTGAAATCGAAACCAACTCCTGCTTGAACTGCTCCAGATAGCGAGAACTCATCGACCGAATATGAAGGTACCCCAACTTGCCACCGGAGAGTTCATCAACTTTTGCTCGCCTCTCTGCAACCCAGTCGTTGTAAATTAAGTCTCCGTTGGCGCCAGATGAAATCGGCTTGATAAATAGATCGCTTCCCTTTTTTCCCGGATCATCGGCAACGGTCAACTTCAACCGATGATCACGACGACCGCTCAGAAGATCAAATACGTTTTTCGATCTATCCAACTTCTGGTCGTCGATTGCAATTAGAAATTGCCCCGCTTTGATTCGAGCTTTACCGGCAGGCGATTGCGAAATGACATTTTTGATTTTGAAGGCGCCTTTTTGCTCAATCTCCTGTTCGTCAAAAACAAGACCGGTGTAAGCAGTTACTATATTTTTGCCCGGTCCCGGATCGCGAGAATAGATGCTCAAATGCGAAGCGCGCAACTCTCCCAACATCTCCTTAATCAAATTGCGAAACTCGATATCAGATCGGATATGATCGACAACCGGGGCATACTTGGCTCGCACCGCATCCCAATCGGTTCCGTGAAAATCGCTGTCATAAAAATATGAATTGAGAGTGCGCCAAGTTTCTTCAAATTTCTGTCGATTCAATTCTGCAAAATTGATATCAATTGAGGCCTTGAATGACAGCGTCTTGGTTTTGCCACCCTTGATCTCGGTCCGCTTAATCTTCCCACCTTCGATATAGAAGACCGCCTTGGAATCGCTATCAAGCTGTAGCGATTTTTTCCCTTTGCCACTCTTGGTCAACTGCTCCAGCTTGGGATCATCGTCGGTCGTGATCGACCAGATTTCCGGGTCACCCAATAGTGACGAAACAAAGATATATTTCTCACCATCGGAGGTCAGGACCGGATCGCTTGACGAACCGGTAAGATTAAAAGCTGGGCCGCGTCTTTTTTCAATCCGATCCGAATTGATGACAACTTCGACAGGCTTTTTTTCAGCCTTGTTATTTTTTTCTTTTTTCTTCTTATCATCGTTTTTGTCATCGTCAGACGATTCGATAAACAGGCTGTCGAAAGTTGATTCAAAAAACTTCTCATCTTCAAAATCAAGTTCTACCTTAAGAGTGCGGTTGGTCCCGGCTGACCAGGAAGAAAAGTAAACCTGCTGGCCATCATCGGAAAAACGAGGGCGATAATTCCAGCCAGAGTAGCGGGACAGGTTGACCTGTTGTCCGTCAAGATTGACCGCAAAAATATCAGTTTCGTAGGTTGCTCCGGCCATCGTAAAGGTCAACCATTTGGAATCGGGGGACCAGCCGTATTCAATCGACTCCTCGACACCAAGATCAAAGAAGACACCGGTGACCC
>JAUUYJ010000325.1 GCA_030588275.1 Candidatus Zixiibacteriota bacterium
AGTTACCGTCATAGCCAATCGCCGGAAGGATCGTTTTCAGATTGATATATAGTAAAATTGCGACGATTGTAACCATCTGCAAAACCGTTTTGAGTTTGGCGGTCGTCGTAGGAGAGATCACCACGCCCCTATAGGCGGCCAGAGAACGGAGGCCGGTGATCGAAAATTCACGAATAATAATTGACATCACCATCCAGGCCTTGACATACCCCAAGGCGAGAAACGAGATAAGGGCGGTTGTCGTTAAAATCTTATCGGCCAACGGATCCATAAACTTCCCGAAGTTGGTCTCGATACCGTATTTGCGGGCCAGATACCCATCATACAAATCGGTCAGGGAAGCGACGGCAAAAATCAATAACGATAACGCCTGACAATAGACATTTTCCATCAGAAAAAAGACCATAAATATAGGCGAGAGGACTATGCGAGAGAGGGTTAATTTATTCGGTGTATTCATATAATTTTCTTTCAATCAGGAAAAAATGTACGGGAATATCAAGCGACTGTCAAGGACGTATCGCAGGCTGAAGATCACAAAAACCCACTCGTGGGTTTTAAGTTCGCCGCTTCGCTCGCTCACCCTGCATAGATCATAAGCAATAAATCGCTACAAAATTCAAGTCGGAGCCAGGTAGGTCGGAACCCCTGTCGTTCATCCAGCTTGACTGGGTGGTTTCGACAGATAAAAAGCGGCGACAGCCTAAGAGTGGCAGCTCACCCGGTGTATTTCCTTCGCCCCAGTAAAGACAAGCAGAGAACTACTGTAGGGGTCGGCTTTGCCGACCCGGGTAATGCCACCGCTAATACCTATCTATTTCATCCCACAATAGCAGACCTCCTGAAATCTGTATAGCACCGTCATCTTCTTGGCTTTTTCTTTAACGATTGCGTTTTGCCTGCGGGCCGGGAAACCCGGCCCCTACAGTATCAGGGCAAATTTGCTATATAGGATTTATTATTGCGTGTTCTGTCAGTCGGATGAGGGGGTGATCTCTAACCCCCTACGCGCATAAGAAAACCTAAACTCGCTACGCCCCGGTGGGGCTTGCGCTTCGTAGGTTATCTAAAAAAAATCCCAGACTGGTAACCCAATCTGGGATGACGATGTTAGGAAGAATCCACTACTGCAACTTTCGTTGCAGTTTGAATATACTATTTATTGAATAAAATGTCAAGCTAAAACCCGAAGCGCAATAACTTGTTATTCAAGTGGTTACATCCACAAATTTGAATCACCACCCGTATATATGCAAATTCAGACCAGATTTTCAATTCTCGATTTGGCTTGACAAAAATGTTAACGAATGATTACCTTGCAAACTCTAAATAGAGAAAGGGAACCGTTGCAACCGGAATCAAACCAAGCTCAAAAAAAAGCCCGCGACCTGTTTGCCAAATGTGGTGAATTTACCGCCGCCAAGGAAGTTATGGCGGCCGGCTTCTATCCATACTTCAGACCAATCTCATCATCCTCTGGGGATGAAGTGGTCGTCAATGGCAAAACAATGCTGATGATCGGTTCCAACAATTACCTGGGGCTGGTTGACGATCAACGGGTCAAAGAGGCCGCTTCCGAAGCGGTGCTTAAATATGGATCGGGTTGCACCGGATCGCGCTTTCTCAATGGCACCCTTGATCTCCATGTCGAGCTTGAGCAAAAGCTGGCTCAATTTATGAAAAAAGAGTCGGCCCTTGTTTTTTCGACCGGCTTTCAGACCAATCTCGGCACCATCTCTTGCCTCATCAATAAAGATGACTTGATCGTTATTGATCGGAGTAATCATGCTTCGATTGTCGATGGCTGTCGCCTTGCCTATGGCAAAACGATAAAATATAGACACAACGATATGGATGATCTGAGGCGGGTGATTGAAATCGCCATGACCAATGGGGTCCGAGGCGGTATTTTGATTATCACCGATGGCGTATTTTCGATGGAGGGGGATATCGTCGATCTGCCTCGATTGTGCCAGGTGGCGGACGAATACGGAGCTCGGGTAATGATTGACGACGCCCATTCGATCGGAGTTCTGGGTGAGGACGGACGCGGCACGGCAGAACATTTCGACTTAATTGACCGAGTCGATATTACTATGGGTACGTTCTCCAAATCGTTTGCCTCACTTGGAGGTTTCATCGTCGGTGACGAAGAGATGATTCATTTTGTCAAGCATTTTGCTCGAGAGCTTATATTTTCCGCATCAATCCCACCCGGATCGATTGCGGCCGTTTTGGCAGTCCTTGAAATTATGGAAAAAGAGCCGGAACGGCGCACCCAATTGTGGGACAATACCCGAAAAATGCAAACCGGATTCCGCGACCTTGGATTTGATATTGGTGCCACAGAAACTCCGGTAATACCAATTATGATCGGGGACGACATGGTCTGCTTCAAATTCTGGCGCGCCTTAAGTGATGCCGGAATTTTTGCCAATCCGGTCGTACCACCGGCGGTCGGTCCCGGAATGTCATTGATTCGCACCAGCTATACCGCCACTCACACTACTGACCAGCTCGACCGAGTCCTTGAGACTTTTTCCGAGTTGGGGAAAAAATACGGTATTATTTAATAATTTGGACAGAGTAACTACCAAAGACGGCATTGAAATCCTTGAAGTCGAATCGCAAAGGGATATTAACGCCTTCATTCGACTTCCGTTTTCGATCTTCAAAGATGA
>JAUUYJ010000261.1 GCA_030588275.1 Candidatus Zixiibacteriota bacterium
ACTTCATCTGAGGAGATGTCGGCTCCATCTTCGGGAGATACCGGCCAGGCGGTCATCACCGCTTGGTCATTGTTTGCCTGTAAATTGACATAAAATATTTTGATGGCCGAATTCATCGTTGAGGAGACATAAATCAACCCATTTTCGTCAACGTCAATACCGGTCGGAACATCCAGAGGATAACCCGATTCCGCTCCGATATTTCCCACGAACTGACCCTCAGGATCGAAAATAACAATCTGCCCCTGATATCTATCAGTTACCAGAATGAACCCTTCAACCGTTACGGCAATCTCCCCACCTCTGGTTATCTGCCCCTCACCACCACCGAAGGATGCGACGTTTCTTACGATAGCCCCTGCTTGGTCAATGACAATGACACGAGAATCGAGCTGACTCAGAAGATAGAAATAACCGTTGATCTCGTTACGATCAAAACTGGTGACCGAGTTCATCGGAGTACCATCGAAATTACGAAGAGGTATCTCATCGGTCAAGACGAGCTGATTGTCATAGACCAATATAGATAAACGCCCGGCATCCAGAATATAGAGATGAGAATCATGATAGATCAGATCAATCGGTTGTTCGATGATTGCTGATGCGTCGAAAAGTGGTGCCTCGATTCCTTCTTCAAGGTCGATCGATATAATCGAATTATCATCCCGATTGCAAAACAGGTAGCTGTCGCCGGAGAAGCGAACCAACGAATGAATATCCCCGGTCAGATTAAATTTTTTGGAGATGATGCCATCCGGGGTAAACAGCTTGATCTGGTTACTGTACGGTTCCAAAACGGCAACCCGATCAGCCGAAACCGATAGCGACGTTGGCGCGTGGAGATCGGTTTCAATAGCACCAACATAATCGATATCAAATCCAACAACCGCCTGAGACAATGCCACAGTAAGCATTAGAGCGATCACAGATATTTTTGTTAGTACTTTCATAATATCATCTCCTCATCGCATCAATATTCGGCCGGTTTGTGGTCATGACTATGGCACAACAGGTAACATTGCCCCATTTTTTCACCGGTCGAAAGATAAGAGACTCGGTTGCCGGTTGATGTGCGACCAACAACTTCCAAGTTGAATTGAATCAGGTTGCTGTACTGATCGGAGCTATGCGACGCATGACAGGTATAGCAGGAGGTTCCCGGAATATTGTTCAGCGGATCGCCGACAATATGCTCGCGGTGGAGGGGGAAGCTTTCATTGTCAAGGATACTGCTCCGCTCGTGACAGCTATAGCACAACTGATAAGCCAGCGGTGACTCATCCATACGACCGCTTTTTTCGTAGTTTCCTTTGAGCAGACTGGGATAAATCGAACCGTGCGGCCCAGCTGGACCATCCGAGTCATCGGAGCCATGGCAATCGGTGCATTTCATCAATCCTCCTGATACTAAGGAAGATTTGAGGCTGTATTGCTGGGCTCCGGCTATAGGACGAGTTACCGGATGCATTGAGCGCTTACTGGTAGCAAACTGGCGCCGGATATCTTTTTGTGAATCACGGTTGGCTCCGGTTTCGCTGTGGCATTTGAAGCAGACTTCATACTCCCGGATAGCGCGATCAAGGTACTGCCCGGAGGCGGAGTAACCGGAAACTTCGTCAGCCATGCCTGGTGACTTATTAATTTTTTGATGAGGGTTATGGCAATCGACGCATTCGGCATGCTCAATCGTACCGCCATCAATGTTAGGTAATTTTTCTACCGGGGAATGCCCCAGCGCTTCTTCGACCGGATGGCGATAAGGCTTTTCAAATTCACGCTCGATATCGGCTAATAGGGCACCTTCGGCCAGCTTCCCCTGCGATTTCATCTCAGAACGGTTTTCTTCGGAGCCGTGGCATTTGTAACAAAACTGTTCCTGAGACGCGGCCAGCATCGGTTCCGATGCCATACCATGACCGACATGGCACGAACCACACCCCTCCGGCAGATAGATCGAGCCTGAATGCGGAGAGACAGCCAACGCACAGGCCAGAGTCAGAAACAAAACGTATGAACCGATTTTTAATTTCATAATTTTCGACCTAATAGGTATGGCACGTTTTACAAACTTCGTCAAAGGTTGATTTATTCCAAAACGGATATTTCTTAGACCGGGAATCGTCGTGAGGATCGTGACACGCGGTGCATTGGACAAAACCGTCAGCATCCGGTCCGACCTTACCTTCCGGATCGACCGGAGGCCATCTCAGGTGATCAACCGCCAAAGCACTATTTTGCAAATATGGAATGGAAACCGGATGCGTTCCGGAAAGATCTCGTCCTATATTACTGGGGCGCAGTTCCGGAATTTCTCCAGCCGCCCCAACATTCTGCATCGGGATCGGTCGTGACAATCCTTTTATAGCTCCGACCGCAATCGTTCCATCGTGGCAGGAAAGGCACAGCTTGGTGGCCCCATTCGGTTGTTGTGGTTGGTTTTTCAGAGTCGCGCGGTTGTATGTAGTAAAGTTACCGGGGGTTGTCGTCTGGTGTCCCCAAAGCGGTCCATCAGGGGAGCTATTATGAGAAGTATGGCAAAAAATACAGATTCTCGTTTCGGAGCTTGATTTTATCTGCCCCCGCCCGGATGTAGAGAGATTATGCTTGCTATCAACAATCGCCCCAGCCATAACAAAAACGGATAAGGTCAAAAGGAAAAGTACCAACAGACCGCACTTCACTAAATTTTTCATTTCTCGCTCCCCACACTCAGGTAATGGAGAACCTGAATCCGATTGTTGAACGTATCCGCAATATATATCGTATCACCCGTAATATCAATTCCGCCAGGGGACCAAAACTGTCCAGGTTCCCGCCCTTTGCTCCCAAGGACCATCAGGAGACGACCGCTCTGATCAAATATCTGGAGATTGTCGGAAAGGTTGTCAACGACATAAACGTTACCATTGGAATCGACACCAATCCCTTTGGGACGAGCAAAGGCACCCGGACCATCCCCTTCCCGGCCAAAAGATGAGATCAACCGTCCATCTGAATCATACCGCTTAATTTGATAATTGAGTGCATCATTGACTAACAACTCGTTATCTCCAGCGCGTGCGGCAAAAGTTGGAAAATGAAATAGGCTGAGTGAATCTGAGTCGGCGTTAATAATTTTAATCAGCTGACCATCATAATCAAACAGTTTCAGGCTATGGTCACCAGTATCGACCACATAGATCAGCCCTTTTTCGTGGAAAGCAATGATGCCAGTCGGTCGCACCAATGAAGTTGTAATAAAGGGCCGGATGTTCTTGCCATCAAAGCGATAAACGGTCCCACCTTCGGAATCGCTGATTAATAGATTCCCTTCCCCCGCATAGCACAATGAGAC
Organism: Candidatus Zixiibacteriota bacterium; assembly: GCA_030588275.1. Lineage (GTDB taxonomy): Bacteria > Zixibacteria > MSB-5A5 > GN15 > JAAZOE01 > JAUUYJ01. The sequence goes on from JAUUYJ010000261.1 coordinate 3,335, forward strand.
CGGGTATTGCATCGGCTGTTTTTGATTCTGGTGGAGTCTGAAATCCATGCGGCCCGGATCGATTTCAATCAGAGCTGAAATATTTTGGCAGACAACATACAGCCTGTTTTGGACCCGGACGAGGTCAAAAGGGAGTGACAATTTGTCTGATTTATCCGAGCCACCCAGCAATCGTAACATTTTCCCAAAAAATCCAGATTTTGGCTTGAGATCATCGCATCTTATCTCACTAATAAACTCAATCCGGGCCTGATCGGGTGGTGCCGGCCAGACGATATTGGATGATGATCCAATAGGCGAAGACGATGGACTCGTCGCAGATGATGGATTCATCTCGGTTGCATGAGTTGTAACGTACGCGCTCCCAATAATTAGCAGAGCCAGACTCAGTATCTTTAAAAGAGATTTTATTATCTTAATAGACATCAAAGCTCCGGAATATTGTGCCACGAATTTCGTTTATTGAGTACTTCTCAAATAGCTGATTTTCTTTTCGATAGACATGTTTGAGGACCAGACTTACCTGCCTGATTCGATAGCTGGTTTTGGTTTCAATTGAGAA
>JAUUYJ010000139.1 GCA_030588275.1 Candidatus Zixiibacteriota bacterium
CAATCGCCTTACCCGGACCAAGAACCCCGTCCATCATCGACTGCGCTTTCTTTTCAAGATCCTGTTCGGTTTTTTGAGTAAGCTCCAGTTGATTAGAACTCATTGCACCCAGTTCTCCCCCACCCTGACCAGAGGAAAGCATATTGCCATTATAGTCAACAATGGTAATATTGTTCGGCTTCAATCCTTCGACCGATGCGGCTACCAGATTGGTTATTCCACTTATTTGACCCCGGGTCAACCCCCGCGCACCTTTCAACTTTAGAACAATTGACGCGGTCGCATCCTTCTGCTGTTCGATAAACAGCTTTTGTTCCGGTATGACAATATGGACTCGGGCCGCAGCAACTTCTCGCAAACCGGTAATGGTTCGGGAGAGTTCCCCTTCCAGTGCTCGACGAAAATTTAGCTTTTGCAGAAAATCGGTCATCCCCAACTTCGTCTCGTCAAAGATGGAATACCCAACCGTACCGGAATTGGGTAACCCCTGAGCCGCCAGAGAAAGTCGAGCCTGATACAGATCCGACTCCGGCACCTCAATCGAGGAACCGCCAGCGGTCAATTTATAAGGGATATTATTGTCCGCCAGATAACGGGTAACATCCCCCGCCTCAGCCGGATCAAGATTAGAGTATAGCGGCTGATAGGTAACTTGACCAAGCCATCCGGCCACAACAACCAACCCGATGACACCGCCAATAGTAACAGCCACTAACATGACCACTTGACTGACCGACATTCTTTTTACAGTTTCGGCCAGATGAGACATCAAATTTTTAAGATATTCCATGTCAAATCCTATTTGAAACGAATATCAAAGCTATTAGACAGGCATCCGGATAATATCCTGATACGCCTCCAAAAGCTTCTTACGTATTTCCAGCAACAGGTCAAAAGATATCCCGGCTTTCTCACCGGCAATCATGACCTGATGCAACTCAGCGGCATCGCCGCGTATCAACATGTCTTGTGCATCTCCCGCTTCAACCTGAAATTGATTAATCTCGGAGACGGCGTTTGATAAAAAATCTCCAAACGATTCTTTAGCTGGCCCCTCGGTCAAAGCCGGAGCTTTGATCGGAAGGTTAGGAAGCGTCAACGGAGGAATTACTTTTATTCCACTCATCCTTTTAAATCCACCCTCATCCCGGTCTCGATTGAATCTCGTTCACGGGCGTCGGTTCCATAAAGGTTTGTTGAATCGGGGGCATCGCCGAATCGGGCAAAATGTTTGACCAAAAGATCTCTTTCATCCGATGAAAGAATATTTCCCAGAAGCGACGGCCCCCGATCTAATTTTACTGCCGCCGGGCGATTATTGGCTCGCCCAGGTAATGATATTTTCTTGAGTCCGGCAACCTGATTGGAACCGGCATTACTGCTTGGTTCCGGTTGTTTCTGAGCCGGTATCTGACCAGAGTTAATCCGGTAAGCATCAACCGGTGTGCTGTTAATTTTCACTTCCCTTCTCCTTCTCTAATACCCATAGCGTCAAATTTCCAGAGCATTCTTAAGCATTTCCTTTGACGCCGAAATCGCCGTCGCATTCGCTTCATAGGAGCGGTTGGCGGCAATCATATCAACCATTTCGTTGATTATTTCGATATCTGGTAATTTTACATATCCTTCGCTGTCCGCTTCGGGATGATGCGGATCATAAATCAGTTTGTACGCATCCGCTCCAGCTGAAACTTCCTCCGCCTGAGCCATTGATGCCGTTTGAAAACTGCCAGATCCGGTTGGAACGGTTGGCAAGTGAGCAGAATTGGTCCGTCTCAACCCGCTTTGGCTTCGATCAAGAACCGTCTTAAACGAAAGATTCTGTTGTTCTGAGGAAACCTTCAAATTTTTTCTCTGGTACGGCCCACCTTCCTTGGTCGCCGCCGTCTCAACGTTGGCAATATTTTCGGCCACGACGTTCATTTTTCGTCTTTGAACCGACATACCGGAGCCAGAAATTTTAATTGATGAAAATATTCCGTCCATAATCTATTAACCTCTGATCGCCTTCTTAAGGGCGCTTAATTTATTCTGCAATAATTTTGCCCCTATCGTGAACCGCATTTGATTGATCGACAAATTGGTAACTTCGGAATCAAGGTCAACACCATTGAGATCATCCTCAGATTGCGCTCTGGTTTCGATGATATCAATATCACGAGAATCGCCCATATTTCCCAAATGGCTTTGGCTGGTCACATTCATTTTCAATTGCGAGCCGGTACCCAGCGCATTATTGATCTCCTTCTGGAAGTCAAAATCCTGCGCCACATATCCCGGTGTCGTAACGTTGGCCAAATTCCCGGAAATAAGTTTATGTCGATGGGCGGTAAGATCAAGCATCTTCTCAAACTTGGTCACACCTATCTTATTCCACAAATTGGCATTTATCATATCAGCCATACTATCCTCCGAGCAACAGTAAAGCAATCGCAGTGCCAAACCTCTGTGGAGAATGTTATACTGTTATGTTATAATAGATTAGATGCAGAACAAAGATTTTGGTCGAGACCTCAATAGGCCTGATAAGGAACATTTTTCCGACCCGAGGGGGAATCAATTTCCTGCTTCATCTGACGCAGTAGATCAATCTGGTCCCGGGCAAAATTGTTGAGCATCGACTTCGGCTCCGAGCTTGATAACTCCGTTGTTTGCACAACAATATCAACCCGCCGGTTGCGAGCACGATTTTCAATACTGGTATTGGGGATGTAAGGCCGATAAGCGGCAAAGCCAACCGCCGAAATCTTGTCGGGTGGATATCCATAATTATCAATAAAGTACCGCACCACCTGAGCCGCACGAGAAGTTGAAAGCTCCCAGTTGGACGGAAACTGACTGGAGTTAATCGGACGATCGTCGGTATGACCTTCGATCCGAATATGGTTAGGCAAGTTGATCACATCAGCCGCCACCAAATTTAAGATTTCTCGCGCCCGAGGTTTCAAATCAGCCTTAGCCTCATCAAACATGGCCGATTCCATAATATGGATAATCAAACCACGCTCATTAACCTCGGTTATGATGTCACCTTTGCGACCGATTTTTTCCGTTTGCTGATGAATTTTGCTCTGAAGCATTTTCAGATTGCCAATCTTCATTATCCCATGACCATTACTAATTGACTTCAAGTCTTCCATTTTAAGAACTGATGTTCCACCTTTTAAAATCCCTTGCAACGCCTGAGACACCTCGCCAAACCGTTTGGAATCGATGCGAGACATAGAATACATGACAATGAAAAAGGCCAAAAGGAGTGTAATCAAATCGGCATAAGTCAAAAGCCAGCGATCCTGATTATCCTGTGGGACGTCATCGCGGCGACGATGCAATCGGGATCTCATCCTTCACGTTCTTTCGGACCCAGAAAGGACATCAATTGTGCCTTAATAATCCGAGGGTTTTCACCCGACTGAATCGCAATAACACCATCAATGATTAGATCAAGCCCCGCCGCTTCCTCTTCATGGCGCATCCGTAACTTATCTCCGATAGGAAGATAACAAAGGTTGGCCATTCCAATCCCCCACAAGGTAGCAATAAATGCTCCAGCAATAGCGGTCGCCATCCGTGACGGATCGTCAATGTTGGAAAGGGTATGAATTAAACCCAGAACGGTTCCGATAATCCCCAGAGTCGGTGAAAATCCGCCCAGCGCCTTAAAGAGAGTTATGCCACTTCGATGCCGCTCCGACATATAACTTACTTCGGTCTCCAAAATATGTCGAATAGCGGTCGCCTCGGTCCCATCAATAACCAACTGCAACGCCTTTTTGAAAAACGGATTGTGGATACCCTTAAGATCATGTTCCAATCCAAGCACACCCTCGCGGCGCGCCTTCTCAGCCAGGACAACAATTTTATTGATCACTTTCAACTGATCGGGACTCTTGCCCCAGAAAGCTATTTTTAGATATTGTGGTATATTCCTAATAGTCCGAAACGAGGTCGTCACGATCGCCGCACCAAAGGTTCCTCCAATGACAAGGATCATAGCTGGTGCTTGAGTAACTGCCCCAAAATTCCCACCATCAAGAAAGAAGGCGACGGCAATTGCCCCAATACCAATTATTAATCCACCAATTGTTGCTAAATCCATTTTATCTCTTTCGATAACTAAAGCCAAAAGGGCTAATCATTTAAATTATCGGCAGATTTTGATAGATTTAGAGCCTTAAATGGGGAAACAATACAACTGCCAACTGACCTCCCCCGTCAGATATTCCGAATCAGACGGGAGATTTTAAAAAACTGCTACTCCGTTTGCGACAGATCAGCCTGCTCCGATGATATCTCCTTGGAGCCGGTCTCCGCAACACCATACTCGGTCAGCTTATTCCGCAACGTTCGAGGGTTAATTCCCAGAATCTCAGAGGCCCGAGTTCGGTTACCCTCTTGCTCCTCAAGAGTTTTGAGAATCAGCAATTTTTCCGCTTCATGGACCGACATCCCGACACGGAAGCCTGCTCCATGATCCTCAATTTTGCCCAAAACGAGAGAACTGGGGAAATCCTTGGTTGACAAAATCTTATTTTGCGAAATGACCACCGCCCGCTCAATACAATTTTCCAGTTCACGAATATTTCCCGGCCAATGATATTTCATAAACAGGCGCAAGGCGGAATCATCGACACCGGTTATCTCTTTACCGGTTTCGGCGCAGTATTTTGAAATAAAATGATTCACCAATAGCGGAATATCATCAAGCCGCTCCCGAAGTGGTGGAACCTCTACCGGGATCACATTGAGCCTGAAGAACAGATCTTCCCGGAATTTTCCCTCGGCAATATGCTTTTTTAAATTTCGATTGGTCGTAGCGATAATTCGTACATCAACCTGGATAGAGGATCCTGACCCGACCCGTTCAAATTCACGTTCCTGCAAAACCCGCAACAGTTTCCCCTGCAGGTTGTACGGAATTTCAGAAATTTCATCCAGCAACAACGTTCCGCCATCAGACAGCTCAAAGCGACCAAGGGTCCGCTTTACCGCCCCGGTAAACGCACCCTTTTCGTGCCCAAACAGTTCCGACTCCATCAACCCACCGGGAAGGGCGGCACAATTGAGCTTAACAAACGGCATATCGACACGATTTGACCGGGTATGAATCTCACGCGCAATCAACTCTTTTCCGGTTCCCGATTCCCCGGTAATTAATACCGTCGAACGGGTTGGTGCAACGCTCTGGCAAAGATCGACGATCTTGGTCATCTTACTCGACTTGGCAATCATTTTTTTGTATTTGTCACCAACCTCGGCCCGCAACCGCTTATTCTCAAGCTGTAGCTTAATGAAATCACCCGCTCGGTTAACGGCCAATTCCATCTCGTCCGGAGAAAACGGCTTCTGGAGATAATCAAACGCCCCCAACTTCATCGCTTCAACCGCATTGTCCACCTCTCCAAAGGCGGTCATCATAATGACGACCGTATCGACCGGGCCAGATTTAATCTGTCGCAAAATATCCATACCGGATATCCGCTTCATTTTAATGTCGGTGACAACGACGTCAAAACTTTTCTGCTCCAGAATCTCTTTTGCCTCTTCGCCGCTAAAGACGGTCACCACTTCATGCTTATGGCGCACCAAAGTGTCCCGGACAAATTCATTGACCAGTTTATCGTCGTCAATTATTAATATATCGAGTTTCATTCAACACCTCATTTTGCGGTCAATAATTATATCTGGCTCACCTTCAGGGCAAAGCCGGTAAGGTAATTCTAAAAACCGAACCTTTGTTAACTTCTGATCGAAACGAAATCTCTCCCCCATGCGCATGAACGGTTTTCCAAACCACCGCCAACCCCAAACCGGAACCACGCCGGTCGTTTTTGGTGGAAAAAAACGGACGGAAAATTTTGTCCTGTTCTTCGGGCGGAATTCCTTCACCAAAATCTTCCACCTCAATCCAGGCTTTCGGTGCCCCTTTGCCGGAATTTACCGTACCTCCGCCAAAGCGAATAACAATTTTTCCCTTATCATTCATCGCTTCACGACCATTGCGTAGCAAATTTAATAATGCCTGGCGCATCAGGTGCGGATCACACTTAAGCTTCAACTTCCGGTCGCCGGAAACCAGTTCCAATTCGGTACCGCTTCCCGCCTCTTCCAGACCGGCATTCTCAAACTCAATCGTCTCCCCGATCAATTCATTGACAGAAATTTCCCGCATCGACAACTGATCACGCCGGGTGTAGTCAAGCAAAGCCACAACCGTTTGATTTAGATTATCAACGCCGGTAATAATTTTATCGACCAGCCGCAGTTTTTCCTTGTCCCCGACCAACTCGCGCCGCAACAGAGAAGCAAATCCACCTATCCCCCCCAATGGATTACGCACCTCGTGCGCCACAGTCGCCGCCATCTCACCCAGCGCCGCCAATGTCTTGACCCGGTTGATCTCCTCTTCCAAAGATTTGATCTTGGTCAGATCATGAAACAACTCCACCGCACCAAAGAAGTTGCGCGTTTCATCACGTAGCAGAGCGGTTGAAACCGAGACCACTAATTCCCGGCCATCGGCACAGGTAATCGTTTTTTCGACGGAATCAAACTCGTTCCCGGTAGCCACCGTTTTGCTGGCAGAATAATCGGCACCAGTCGTGGACAAAATTATCTGTTCATAATTACGACCCAACGCCTGCTCAATCGGAATCCCCAAGAGCTTCTCAGCCGCCGCATTAAAATGGGAAATAACGCCACCCTTATCGACTGCAATCACACCGGAACTCAGCGAACCGAGGATAGAGTTTAGAAATA
>JAUUYJ010000014.1 GCA_030588275.1 Candidatus Zixiibacteriota bacterium
GATCACACAGGCATCAATGCAAACTAATTTCTTAGTGCAATTGGCCGCATTAAAATAGGTCATAGCAAAGCCATGCGGGACATAGTAAAGGTCTGATGAAACAAGAGCGGAACCCTGGGATGATTTTCCGCCATGACCAGAATATGAGAAACAGATCTCATCTCCGGGACTGGCATTGTCAATCAACCACTGCAATCCGGCAACAATATTATCGCCAGTCGCCTGAAGATCAAGATCCATCCGACAGGTGAATCCTTCACCCTGAAGCCAAGCCTTCATCGCCCGGGCATCATCGTCACAATAGGTAAGATCATTGGCCGTACCCTCATAATTTGAAATGCCAACTATATATGCATACTTATTGGGCGGGTTTGGATTAGGATCTCCAGAAGTGGTGTCATCTGGAGGCGGCTTAACCGGTTTCTTCTCAAGCATCTCGATCGCGATCATTGACTCGCTTAATGTAAACGCGGCAACGACTTCCGGCGGGCGAGTTTCAATAAATTGGGGTCGTTCAACAAGCAAGATAGAGTGATCAACGCCATCGGGTGACGATGACTGGGTTGGTGGTTCTTCACTACATCCGAGTGCGAGTAATAGCACTCCAATAGTGAAAAACAATCCGAGGATCTTTCGCATTGTGTCTCCTACTGATAAAGGGTTTGGTGTTATGGAGATACCATTAAGATAGAGATATTGGGTATATCGTGTCAAATAAAAAATAAGAGACCTACCTCCATAATTGTGAGATAACAATAGGGCAAATTCAGTTCATGATCGTACCCCACAACGATCTTGCAATAAGATTCCCCAGTTTCCTTGCTTTGTCCGTGTCTGTTTGTAACCGCCTATCCCAGATATTGTAAGTTTATATTTTTCTGCAATATCATAATGACGGGCGAAAATATTGGGGTAACATGTAAATTACTCTTGACAAAATGTCCGCTATACCGTACATTAATGGCATGAGATTATCAAACAGTATTAAGCAACATCGGGCCAGACTGAATCTGACCCAACAGGACCTGGCCGAGAGGGTAAATGTTCGAAGGCAGACTATTCTGGCTATTGAGAAGGGTCACTTTATTCCGTCAACTTTGCTGGCTTTCCGAATTGCGCGAGAACTCGGGATGAAGGTTGACGATCTTTTTGAGCTTAGTGACACAGAGGAGAGAAAAAGATGAAAAGCGAGATGAGCCTGATGCATATGGACGAGAGGCAACGGTTGGTCTGGTTTATGGCTAATCGTGGGACATTGATTGCGGTTGGGGCGGCCTGGATCGGGATGATCGGATGGGAGCTTACCCATGAGCGGGTCCCCACCTTTTTATTGATAATGGTTCCGCTCTTCGCAATCCTGCGGGCCGGGCTGTATGCCTTTTACAGTACCAAACCACTTGTGGAGACAGACTCTTCGGAATCAAAAAATTATCTGCTGTACGGAAAGATCATCGCCACAATCTTTCTTGTGGTCGCCATATCGTTACCGATATACAGCACCCAGCAATTGCTTGGTGATGAAACCGGATCATCGTATGCCTGGAACCTGATTCAGAACGATGGTACAACTATTTTTCCACTCACCTTTGCATATTTGTGGCCTCTGATTATCTATGGCTTATCAAAACTTAATAACCGAAAACTCTTTGTCGGCCTCATCCAGTATACTGAGCCTGCTTTTGCCATTTTTTCCTCTATAATTATCCTGTGGATTCCCCAGCTTGTTTTTGAAACTACAACCCTGCTTGGCATTATAATCATTCCGGTAAATTCGGTACCGGCCTACGGCTGTTACCTTGTCGTTGCCGCCAACAGCCTTTACCTGGTTAGCTGGCTGGCCGGGCTACTCAGTCCCTGGACGGTTCAGGAATGCTAATCTGCCTGAGGGGAAAAGCGCAATATTAGGTAGTCACAGAAAGAAACAGCGCTGGAGGATTAATTCTTGCGCTACGTGGCATCTACTGGGTTGACCCGGGTTGGTGGTGAATGTTGCACCCATCAGATTAACCTGAAATACCTGCCTCTCAAAATCAATTGACTTGACATCAAAACCTTCACCAATACCAGCACAATAAACCGTCACATTAGGGGGTACAGTCAGAACACTTTTGATTTGCTGTATAAAGCCATCAGAGGTTACATCACAGACAACATGACGATACAAGTTATTTTCTACTTGAGAGTGACTTTTGGACAGTTCGATTACCTGCCAGCCTATTGACAGCAATTGCTTTGTCAGAGCTAAACCAATTCCATCGGAGTTTCCGATAACGAGAGCTAACTTATTATTCATAATAGGCGATATATTCTGCGAGCGGCAGACAATAATATCTGCCGCAAACTAGAACTAATTTAATTATTCACAAGCCAGATAGCACCTGCTTACTGTACCGGTGACCAGGATGGTTCTCTTTCAGATACCGAGTTGTGCGTTAATTGCAATTCATTGGTGCCGTCGATATTTATCGTATAAACTTCAGCATCACCATCAATGTTGGATGTAAAAACAAGCTTGGTTCCATCCGGTGACCAATCAGGAGCTCTAACGTCGCCCCCATGATTAGTGACTTTGACTTTATTGGAACCATCGGCATCCATTATATACAAATCGTCAAACGTGGTATAGGCAATTTTCGTACCATCCGGTGACCATGCCGGATCGGAACCGGCATCAGCAAGCAGGGTTACATTAGACCCTGCAAGATCCATTGTAAAAACGGCCCAGCTTGATGTACCGGCTCTAATACTACTAAATGCGATTTTAGTACCATCAGGTGACCAGTCGGGTGCAATATCCAGAGTGTCACTACTTTGGGAGATCCAAGTTCTGCCGGTACCGTCTATATCGCAGGTATATATATTACCTAAACCCGAATCCGCCCATGAAAGATAAGCGATACTATTTCCCGATGAATTTAGGCTTGGATGGCTATCACTGTAAGCGTTATTCGAAATATTAATCTGGTTCTTCCCATCATAATCCATCGAATATAACTGATTCCTGTCGCCACGATCAGACGAAAATATTATACCGGTCCCGCTGATTGTCCAGATCGGAGTTCCATCCGAAAATATATTGGTAGTAATCTGCCTCATATTACTGCCATCAGAATCCATGACAAAGATCTCTGCATCTCCGTCAAGCATTGAACTGAAAACAATTTTACCACGCGCATTATATACGGAGGTATAAGATTGGACGACATTTGACAATACCGACCATACGTCTGTTTCGGCCGAATATTTCACGGCAAAATAGTAATCGGTATTAGCTTCAAGACCATCGATCCTGACTATTTCAACCTTGCCCTCTGCCTGAGGTGTAGGTTCATTTGCAAACTGAGTAGCGGTAGCCCAGCTGCTGCTGTCAATAGGTGACAGAGAATATCGAATATCGTATTCAATGGCAGTATCGGGAGCAGTCCAGGTTATAACGATACTGCTATAATCTGTGAGTCCGATTGACAAGTCTTCAATCGTGTTATGAATATCAATAATAATATCGGGGCACGTAACACAATCGGAATCAGAACAGCTACTGCACAGTGCTAAAGAAATAACACAAATCACAGATAGAATAATTTTGGAATATTTCATGCAATCGACTCCCAGTTAAAATCTCCTTGTCAACCTGCATGATAGAAAACTGCTTTTCTTGATCCAACAATAACATTGTCCAACGAAATTTCCCGCTTGATTGAGCACAAAAGCCATCTTGTATTCGGTGGGCAGCAGATTTAATCCTGTGGATCCAATCTTTGGGTGAGGTAGGTTGCAGGTTTTTAGATTTGTTTGCCGGGTATAAAAAAGCCCCCAGCATGTGGGGGCTTTTATTTATAGAATGAAAAATATTGTCTTAAGCTGAAGCCAGTTTTTTTCCAATATGATCGTACACCTCTTTTAGTTGTTTTCTCGGGCTGAATTCAACAAAAGTGGTATCCTCTTCCACCCACACAGTATGCCCGGCCGGCCAGTAAAACATTTCACCAGCTTTGCAGATTTCCACTTCGCCGTCATTATAACGAACATGGATGGCTCCTTTGAGCATATATCCCCAATGGGGGCATTGGCATTTGTCACCCGGCAACCCTTCAAGCAGGGGTGTGGCATCAACACCGGCAGACAGTTCGACATATGCCACAGCGGTATCATCCCATTCAGCTACACGAAAAGTTGCGACCGGCATTTCCAATGCGATTGGTAAATCTTCTTTGCGTAATTTCAAGATACTTCTCCTTCATAATTATCCCCTGAATGACATCCCATTCGGCGACTTTTGTAAGATTCAACAATTTAGCCATTCTGCGATAACCGGGCTCCGTTCCATACGGTAGAGAGCATCGATTTTCACAACAACAGCGCATAATATAGACTAAACACCTCTATGATACGGATCGTCTCACCGACCGATTGGTTATTTTTGCGAACCTGACATGGTAATACAAACATTTAGGCAACGGCAGATTTTTAAACTACCATCAACCGAGAACTAATTCCACACACCGCTTTTCTTAATATCTTCCCCCCTTCCTCTTTCCTTACACAAGGATAAATATCCTTGTCCCTTTTCCGGTAATTCCGTATTTTTAAATTACTGTTTTTACACTAAGCGACTTGAGAGAGAACTGGAGCTGTGATGAACATAGAAGAATTAAACAAGCTCATTGAAGAGCGTGAAATTCAATCTGTCGATATCAAGTATTCTGATTTGGTCGGAAATTGGTATCACCTGACCTTCCCTGTCGGCCGGCTGAAAGCGGTCATGGCTAATGGAATTCCGTTTGATGGCTCCAGCATTCCGGGTATGCGCTCGGTCGAATCGGGCGACATGCTTTTGATGCCTGATATCTCAACGGCAATTGTCGATCCGTTCACTCGCGCTCCCACGATTCGGATGCTTTCCTACATTTGCCATGCCGAAACCCGCGCCGGAGTTTCTAAAGACCCCCGCTCTCTGGCCCAACGAGCTCAGGCATATTTGGAACAAAGCGGCGTGGCAGATCAATCGCTCTGGATTCCAGAATTTGAATTTTATCTGTTTCACGAAGCAGAAATCCACAACGGCAAATTTTCCGCTGGCTATAAATTTACCTCGGCGGAGAACAAAGAAGATCTCCCGTTTGGTTATCAGGACCGGGACGGAACCGCCGTCGCCAATCGAAAAGGGTATCATATTGACACTCCATTCGACAAGCATGCTGATGTGCGTGAGGAGATGGCCCATCTGATCGAGCAAACCGGTTGCCCAATCCGTTATCACCACCACGAGGTGGGACTGTCGGGTCAGCAGGAGATCGAAACCGAACTGTGCGATTTTCGGTTGATAACAGACCGGATGATGTACATCAAAGATATTATCCATAACACCGCCCTTCGCAACGGCCTGACCGCCACCTTCATGCCCAAGCCACTTTATGACGAACCGGGTAACGGGATGCACTTTCATATCCAGCTCCGTAAAGATGGGAAGAACATATTTTTTAAAAAGGGAAGCTATGCCGATCTGTCTGATGATGCCCTTTATTTTATCGGCGGGATTTTGACTCATGGTCGTTCCTTAGCCGCCTTCACCAATCCCAGCACCAATTCATACAAAAGGTTGCTACCTGGATTTGAAGCACCGGTCAATCTGTTTTTTGGTCTGGCCAACCGATCGGCAACGATTCGTATTCCCCGTTATGCAACCAGCGAAGAAAATAAGCGAATTGAGTTCCGCACCTCCGATGGCACCTGCAATTACTACCTTGCCATGTCCGCTCTGCTAATGGCCGGGATGGACGGGATCAAAAAGCGGATCATGCCAACGCCTGAGAATGGACTTGGTCCATTTGACGACAACGTCTTTGACTGGAGCGATGAGAAAAGGTCGGAGCTTTTATCGGTTCCATCGAGCCTTGAGGAAGCGCTGGATGCTCTCCAGGAAGATCATGATTATCTGCTGGCTGGTGGAGTGTTCAAGCAGGAACTGATCGATAGTTGGATCTGTGAAAAAACCAAAGAGGTTGTAGCGGTCCGCAATCGGCCCCATCCGTTTGAGATGAACCTTTATTATAATTTGTAGTCGTTCCTCTCTGATGGGACTTGTGATAAATACTGAACAAACTCCCAGTCGTTACCCTCGGGATCATAAAAATATATACGCTTCCGGTGCGGATGAGAATTCGGCACGGTTGACTCCCGGTAACCAGCCTTAAGAAGTCTGGCTTGTACCGATTCGACATCATCTACCTCATAGGCAAGATGATTGACCCCCGGCTCTCCTGAGTACGGCTCGAATTTTGATTCACTTTTCACGAACGCTTGTTGCAAAGCAATGTAGGTATCATCGGTTCCGACATGAACCCACCTCTTACCCGTTTGGCTAACTCCTTCGCCGCGAATTTTAAACTCTGGGCAGACCGCCTTCAAAAAGTCGATCATCGCTTCGATACTGTTCACACAAATATTGGCATGCTCAAGTCGCACATTCATGGGATATCTCCTTATTATCAATATACGGATGTATTACACTTTTTCGTGGCCGCTCGACAGTACTTGTAATAAAATCTTAAAAAATTGCACACCGAAAAAATAGCGAACCATACAAAAAAGCAGTATCGTTAAAAAACGATACTGCTTTTCTTACAATGACAGAACAAGCTATGCTTTACGCTTTTTTCTTCAGAGAATGTCCCGTTGCCAATCCGAAAATAAATAGCACCAGAACCAATATCCCCAAGGCAAAGATCGTGTCACCGGGTGCTCGCATCCACTTCAGCACCGTAATCGTTGGCGAATATAAGAATTCGCTGGAACGAGCGTACCAGTAGCCTTTGTCAACCGAAGCATATGTCTGCATAAACCCAATTGGAAGCAGACTTAGAAGTACCATTAGCGACAAACCACCGTTAATTGCCCAGAACGAGAATTTAATTATCTTGTCGTTCCAGTCGTCGCGAACATACAGCACCCGAAGGCAGAATAGCATCAATCCCAACCCCAGCATGCCGTACACACCAAATAGCGCGGTGTGGGCATGAACCGCAGTCGTGTTAAGACCCTGCATATAATACAAAGCGATCGGAGGATTAATCATAAAGCCAAACAGACCGGCTCCAACCATATTCCAAAAAGCGACCGCGACAAAGAAATAGATCGGCCACTTATATTTATCGGCCCAGTTAGCGGCCCGTGACAGGCGGATATTTTCCCATGCTTCAAAACCGATAATCGTCAACGGCGCAACCTCAAGCGCGGAGAAGACCGAACCCAATGCCATAATCGCAGTCGGCGTCCCGGAAAAATACAGGTGATGCAAGGTTCCGATAATACCACCGGTCAAAAAGATCGTAGTCGAGAAAATAACGGCAGAGCTGGCACTTTTTAGTTTCACCAAATGCAGTTTGGCAAACAGGAATGCGATAACCGCTGTGGCAAAGACTTCAAAGAATCCTTCGACCCAAAGGTGGACAACCCACCAACGCCAATATTCGACAACCGAAAGATGGGTATTTTTTCCCCACATCAAACCGGCCAGGTAAAACCCACCGATCGCCACTACCGAAATCAAGAACATGCTCAACAGATGCTTTTGCTGATGATCAGACTTAATCGCCGGAATGATACAGCGTCCAACCAAAAAGACCCAGATTAACAGACCAGCCGACAATGCGATCTGCCAGACCCGTCCCAGATCAACATACTCATACCCCTGATGACCAAAGTAGAACCAGGCGTCTCCATCAAGGTAACCCATAACCGACAACCATTCACCGGTTAATGATCCGAGGACGACAACAACCAACGCCCCCAATAGGACATTAACACCAAGCCTTTGGAATTTTGGTTCAAAGCCGGAGGCCAAATGTGCAATAAACAACCCAGCCGCCAACCACGACGTTGCGATCCAGAAAATACCAAGTTGAGTATGCCAGGTTCGAGCGACCACATACGGAAGCCACTTTGCCACCGGGATACCGTAAAAACCATGCCCCTCGACACCGTAATGGGCAATTATCACCCCCAGCCCCATTTGCAATAGAAACAGTCCGGCTACAACCCAAAAATATTTAATCGTTGCCATCTGCGAGGGAGTTGCCTTAAAGGACACCAGCGGATCTTCGGTCGGTATCTCGTCTGAAATGGAATCATGCTTTTGACGAACATAATATACTACCAAGAGCGAG
The DNA here is from genome assembly GCA_030588275.1 of Candidatus Zixiibacteriota bacterium. Taxonomy (GTDB): domain Bacteria; phylum Zixibacteria; class MSB-5A5; order GN15; family JAAZOE01; genus JAUUYJ01. Next base: position 8,166 of record JAUUYJ010000014.1, read on the forward strand.
ATTCCGGCCAGCAGAGTCAAGATCGAAAAGCCGGTCCAGATAATCGAATCGCTGGTTGGCTTATTATCAATCAACGGCTCATGCGGCCAGTTGCTGGTATAGGTAATGTTGTCATCAATCCGGTTGGTCGATGCCGCCCACGATGACCAGAAAAAGAATGATGCCAACTGCCTCATGCTTTCTTTATCACGAACCGTATTCGGCGGGATGGCATACTCCTCATGACCATTCATGAAGACATCCTGATAATGAAGCAGGTTAGACTCAAACGCCAGCTTCCGCACCGGATCCAGGATTATTTGATCAAGGTTAGCATCATAGCTATTGGTTCGCATCAAGCTTTTAAGACGCTCGCGGAGAGCGGCCTGCTTTTCGGCATGGATATGGTTGTAATCCTGATCGAAATCTGCCTGTGCCCAATAGTTTAGAATAAAGATGCATTCTCGATGCAACCAATCGGCCGACCAATCAGGAGCGACATAACTACCATGCCCCCAGATCGAACCAAGCTCCATTCCACCCATCGCCTGCCAAACATTTTGACCGGTGCTGATCGCCCCGGATGGGATCATGGTCTGACCATCGGAGGTAACGACTTCACTCGGGATCGGTGGTTTTTCGTGATAAATTTTGTACCCGGCCCAGCCGAGAATTGTAAATGAAATAATCACGACCGCTATAAAAGCAACCCACAACTTTTTCATATTTTCCTACTTCCTTTCTTTGCTACCGACTCGTTGATTTTTTCTACTGGTTCATTTTTTTATATTCTCACCACTGCCATAACTCGGTATTAGTTTTGAAGACCCGCCAAACCATAGGAGTACTTAGCTTTCTCAATTCACGCAAAAAATTCAATTGATACCTGCTCTTTTATTCGCCGTTTTCAAAACTATCAGGGGCTAATTTAACCCATAAAATAAGCTTGTCAATACGTTTGTGTCATTTGGCCACTTGATATCTAAATCTGAGTTTTTTCATCAATCGACTGTTAAACGATTATACAGTTTCGCGTTAAAGGGAGTCTGAACTGTACATTCAGACATAATCTACCATTTTCCCCTTTGAGAAATTGAAATATATACTATTTTGGACGTAGTAACCTACTATAATATTTTGTAATCGCTTTTTCGTCGGCGCCATGACAAATATGGAGGTTTTTATGTATTCCTCACGCTTGCTCTCCCCAATAATTTTCCTCTGTCTTTTTGCCCTGACCTTTTCAGAAAGCTTACCGGCGGCTGATGGAGATGCTCTAAGGTTAGATGGGGGGAGAACTCCGGCGAACATTGTGAGCATGGATGCCAACTTGTCTGAATTTTCAGTCCTCGACCTGGATGTTCCGGCCTTACTATCTGAGGCGCAGTCCGGATCGGTCAATCTAATCTGGGGCGACTCAGTTGTCCAGATCAGTTTAGAGCCAAGCAATCTTTGGGTCGATGGTATGGTCCCGATGCTTAATGATGGTGAAAAAGAGTTTCCTGCAGATGTCGCCATCCCGTTTCCATTCAAGGGTCATATAGTAGGACAGCCGGATAATGATGTGCGCTTGACATTTAGCGGCGACCTGTCCTGGATCAGCGGGCAGATCGCCAACGGGGAGGAAATTTATATTATTCATCCTCGCCCCGTTGCCCAGTCAAAATCAGGGTTGAGCGAACATTATGTTTATAAAAGCTGTGCCGTTGAAATGCCGGCTGGAATCTGCGGAACAGTCACCGAGGCGATCAAATCTCCGGATAACATGGCCGCCTACGATCCAAACGAATCCACCCGGATTTTAAAAATCGTCTTTCATGCCGATGCTGAGTATTACAATCTGGACCCGAACGGATGGTATTCATGGATGATCGCCCAGGTTAACGGAGTCGAAGCGATCTTCAAACGAGATATTGATCTCGAATTTAATATAACCGGAGCGGGAGCGTATGTAAATACCAACAATCAGCCGGTTTCATCGCTTAACCCAACAACCCTATTATCCCAACTTCAAGAAGCCTTTGCAACTGCAGCCGGCCCATCACAAAGACACATCGTCCATTTGATTTCAGGAAAAAATCTTAACGGTGACACGCTCGGGATAGCCCGGCAGGCAAGCACCGGTCGTTGTGCAGGATATTCTATATCTCAACAGGGATACGAGGCGTACTCGACCAAACTCATCTGCGCCCACGAACTGGCCCACAATCTGTCGGCCACTCATGAGGATGGCGCCATTGAATTTAGCTGGATTCCGGGTTGCTTTTGGGAGCAGTACACCATCATGCAAGCCGCCCAGATAAACCCGATCTGTATGATGGATCATTTTTCACCGGCTAATATCGCCAACATGGAGTCTTTTGACAATCGCATACCGTATAACACCCCACCTGAGTTGACCATTAAAATCAACGACGGATCAGGATATGCAAGAAACCCTGATGTGTTCATAGGTGCCAAAATGTACGGGTGGTACGGCACACCCTTTTTTATTGCCATCGCCAATTTACCGGAAATGTACAGCTATGAAGACTGTCACTCTATCAATGATGTTTTGCCCTGGCCGATGAATGAAGTTAGAGGGATTGGTAAAGGTGTTGAATGGTCACTACCGGGAAGCGACGGGCCAAAGATTATTTTATATTCCTGCTACGGCGTGCTTGATAATATAACAATGGTTCGGGACACAGTCATCCTCGACCGCGTCGCACCATCGGCGGTAGCCGGACCAGTATCAATGTCTCACAATGTTGGCCTATGTTCAAGTCGAGATAAAATTGTTATGATCTGGAATCCTGCCACCGATGCGACCAGCGGAATCAACGGTTACTCATATTCGTGGAGCGAAGGTGCCACAGCTGAACCTGATGGCATTATAGAATTGGATCATTTGACCTCAGGGATAACCAGTCCTCCTATGCTGGCAGGTGAATGGTACTTCAATATTAGGGCTATCGACAAGGCTGGTTGGATTGGCCCGACCTCTTCAGGGGGGCCATACATAATTGATCCAATCGCCGCTCCAACGGTTTTGAATTCGTCCGCCGACACGGTTGAATCGGGAATCAGTTTTACGATTAGCTGGGATGAAACTCCAAACGCCACCTTCTACGGTCTCTTTGAAAATGGGACAAACATATACAATGGAGATGGGACCGACACCAGCTTGATTCGGGCTCAGGAAGGTGAATATCTGTATGAGCTGAAAGCGTGCAACTCCTGCGGATGCGTTAAAGCAAAGCATTCTAAAACGGTATTTGTACTGACCCCAACTGATGTCGAGGAGTCTGACTTTGGTTCTCTCCCCACAGTTTTGTCACTAAGTCAAAATTATCCCAACCCTTTCAATCCCGACACCCGGATCGAATTTGCACTACCCCGGTCATCATTTGTCAGGCTTGAAATTTCTAATATTGTCGGTCGGCAAATTAGAACGCTGGTCAACCAAAGGTTAAGCGCCGGTCACAAAGCGGTTGTCTGGGACGGTCGGGATAATAGCGGCAAGACAGTATCATCCGGAATCTTTCTCTATCGTCTTGAAACTGACTATGGAATAGAGACCAAAAAGATGGTGCTACTCAAGTAGGCCACAGGAATATTACCATTCTGAGATGGTGTTGTTAATTGTTGAACAACTAAGGGCGGACCGTTGGTCCGCCCTTAGTTTAGAAAACTTGAATATTACAAACTGATCAGGCCGTTCCTGCCGCGATCGCCTTGACATCCTCAACGGTAATCGCCTTACCGCCGATTCCCCAGGCACCACTTTTGACCTCATCAATTATAACCCATGTAACACCACGCATATTTTCTCCTTCAACGGAGACCATCGCGTCGGTCACTTTTTGGATCATCTCTTTTTTTTGAGATTCATTAAAGACACCCTCAATAATCTTGATATTTACCATTGGCATTTATGACGCTCCTTTCAAACCGAGGTTTCCCTCAGGTGAAGTTTTTTGTGAATTCCTCTTAAATCGAAATTCAACAAAGATTGATGTTATGTTACCTGTTGTTCTCAATCGCCACATCCCAGTTTTTAATCATCACAACCGTTGTCTTAGCTGAATTTTGTGGCACCTGATTTACCAAAAATCGTTGGCCATCAGAGGTCACATCATAAACCGTTCCCGGTCGCGATCCATTAACCTCAAACAATTTCTCAACCCGGCCCACTCTAAAGGTCTGTCCAGACCCATCCACTTCCGCTGACATGATCTCATCTTCATTACTTAAATAAAACAGCTCTTTGCCATCACCCCGCCATAGAGGACGATCACCTTCGTTGGTCGAGACCTGCCACTTACTACCCGGTCCAGGAAATTGCGTAACATAAACTTGCTGCACTCCAGTTTCATCAGACACGTAGGCGATCCACCTGCCATCAGGCGAAATAGTCGGATCATACTCATTAAAGGGCGTACTTATAAACGCGTATGGCTCACTGTCCTTTGACAGTAGAATAACCCAAATATCGGCTTGAGACTTGGCATCTTCTCTAACGAAAAATATGCTCTTTCCATCCAGCGACCAGCTTCGGGGCCATAGTGCCAGATCATGTTCATAGATAAGCTCTATCTGACCAAGCCCGGAAACGTTCTTGATATAGATGCCATTCTTACCGGATCGATCTGAAGAAAACGCAATTTGCTTACCATCCGGTGACCATATCAACGACAAATCAGATGTCGAATCGAATGTGAATCTTGTTTTTATCCCTCGGCTTATATCATATGTCCAGATATCGGTGTTGGAATTGGCCGCATCATGTATACTTAAAGCTATAAACTGCTCGTCCGGAGAAAATTTTTGTGAGTATTGAATTTCCTGCTGGCCAAGTGAATCAAGAACCGACCCGGCCCGATCCATTAAAAGCAACTGCGACCCAATATTCAATTCGCCCGAGCGGTAAAGGATCAATCCATTAGTTGACGCGGTAAAGACCGAACGACTCCAACCGTTTAGGTAAGTAATGTTCTCAGCGATAGGAAAAGCATCTCCGGTCAACTCAAGCGCGTCAACATCAAATGGGTGCGCCATCAGAGAGGCCTCTCTTTGATAGAGGATATATCCGTTGGCATAATTGACCGTGGAACGAGCCGGGATGATCCTCTCAAAGCTATCTGCGTCTAAAGAACCGAGGCAGATAGCATCATTTTCTCCTCCGGCACCGGACCCGGTCCGAGCATAAAAGAGAAAGTGATTACCGTCTGGCAAAAATTTTACCCAGCGGTGGGTTTTGTCTGATTTAGCAGAGTCCAATGTTGTAATTGGAGCAGATTCACCACCGGCTGCCGAAACTTTGTGAATAACTCCATTGTACGTTGGAGTAAATAATATTATATCGTCCTGATTCCAGCTCCCATCTCGTCCGGAGGGCGCATCGCATATCGTTAAGGTCGGTCCACCGGTTGCAAGTATCTTCTTTAGTTTACCGTCTGCAAAAAAAGCAATATAACGACTGTCAGCTGACCAAAAGGGAAGGAATGCATCTTCGGTTCCCGGCAACGGTAATGCGGCCAGGGAATTTAGAGGTCTAACCCACAGTTGAGTTTTTTTGGATAGTGTATCCAACGAAACGAAGGCAAGATTAAGACCATCAGGTGAAATTGAGAGCCCCCCCCCGGCGAAGTCATCAAATTCATTACCCTCCGGAGCAAGAACATGCGCCTTAAGAACTTGTTTAGGTTCTGACAATTGTTCCCAGAGAAAAAAGCCTGAGACTCCAGCCAGCATAAAAAACAGAACAGCTATGCCCCAAGCGGTCCATTCACGCGTTTTTCTTTTTCTGGATTTTACCGCTGGCAGACCGATTTGTGACCCACCTTCTGAGACCCATTTTAACGAGCGCTTTAAATCTCCTGCCGACTGCCATCGTTGATCTGGATCTTTGGCCAAACATTGATTGATAACCTGTTCCAGCATCGGCGGTACCAAAGGTTGAATTTCAGATGCCGAGCGCGGCTTCTCTTTCATAATGGAAGCGATCAGGCTGGCCTGTGACGCACCCTTGAACGCTTTAATACCGGTCGCCATTTCATACAGTAAAATGCCAAATGAAAATATATCTGAACGGGAATCCGCCTCTTTCCCCTCAAGCTGTTCGGGGGCCATATACTGCATCGTCCCAACAATCGTCCCGGCCCCGGTCAATGGTGTCGATTGGGTAATCGTTGCCTGATCGTGGCCATTTTCATCGATCTGAATTTTAGCCAATCCAAAATCAAGAAGCTTCGCCCCGTTTTTTGTCAGCATAACATTGGCTGGCTTCAGGTCGCGATGGACTAAATTTTGGCGATGCGCTTTTTCCAAAGCATCTGCTATCTGAATCCCAATGGCGACAACTTCGTCGGTTGGCATCGGCCCTTTTTTTAGCCGCTCCGCCACCGTCTCTCCCTCGATAAACTCCATCACGAGATAGTCAAGGTTTTCATCTTTGCCGATATCATAAAGGATGCAAATATGAGGATGATTCAGGCTGGAAATCGATTTCGCCTCACGCTCAAACCGCTCTCTGAAATCGGGTAGCCCTGCCACATGGGTAGGTAAAATTTTGATCGCCACCGTTCTTTCGAGACGGGTATCAGTCGCTTTGTAAACCTCCCCCATCCCACCGGCACCGGCCTGCTCGATTATTTCATACGGCCCTAATTTTCTTCCAGCCTCAAAGGTCATACCTTACTCCCCTAAAAATATCGCGAATTGCCAATTGTGTAAAAAATATTTTATATATCATGGACGCAAATAGCCCACAATCAACTACGGACCTTAATTGCTGAAAAACAACTAAATATCGCGTTATTTTTAGTGGTTAAGTGACCGTAATGACCCTCTTCCGCCACCACCTGACCGACCACTTTATTTTCAGTCTCTGATAAATGCCAATAACCCAAATCGGAAAATTTGCAACGGTAATGATCCGGTCGCACCAGGCTCTCTATCTCCGCCTTTGAGACTAATTAACTCTTGAAAGGGAGGTAAAAATCGACTTTAGATATCTCTTTACCAGAGCTGTAATTGTTTGACATTCCCCGCACGGCCAAGTATAATGACACCATGAAGACCATAACACAAGCAAGCCCGCACCTGTTTCATATACCGGTCATGGGCACCGGATTCAGTATTGACACCCCTTTGCGCGTCGCCAAATATGGCATCTCGTCGGTTCTTTCGCTCGTTGATGACGTCCTTATTGAGCAGATGAGAAAATATCATAGCGACCGGATGGGAATCAATTACGTCGAAATCAAGCCCCGCGACGAAGACTCACGAGCCAATCGGATTACCGCTTATCTGGAACTGTTAAACGACCTCATCAACGAACAGGTTCGTGAACTCCAGGCCGCTCCATTTGAGCCGAAAAGTAGCATAACAACCTATTTTGAGATGCTCCCCGATTCCAAGCTCAAACAAGCATATTCAAAAATGCTTGATGAGACCGATGATGCAGAAAAAACCAGAATGCAAACTGCTTTGCGTCCTCAAGCCAGACCAGGAACCATTGATGTCAACATCATGACCAAGCTGGATCGTGACAGATATGTAAAGGGAGAGGTCCTCCCGGCCGAAAATTCCGACGCGATGGCCGCCTTAAGAGGCTACGCCAAAAGTTCGTTGCAGTCATCCATCATTTTCTCTGCTGGAATCAACCAACGATTATATAGCTACATCGCCAAGTTTGACGATTTCTTCCCGGATGATGCTGGAACCCTCAAGAAAAAAATCGTCCTGAAAGTAAGCGATTTCCGTTCAGCCATGATTCAGGGAAAATTTTTGGCCCGACGAGGTTTGTGGGTCTCGGAGTATCGAGTTGAATCAGGTCTCAACTGTGGTGGGCATGCTTTTGCCTCTCAGGGACATCTAATGGGTCCAATACTCGAAGAGCTTGGGCAAAAGAAACCGGAATTGATCGACATGCTCCACCAATCATACAATAAAGGATTGGGCACATTGGAGCGCCCGCCGGTCGAAGCACCACACGACGTCCGCATCACCGTTCAGGGAGGCATCGGTACCGCCGAAGAAAATAAATTCCTCATGGAGCATTACGAAGTGGATGGCACCGGCTGGGGTACTCCATTTTTAATGGTGCCGGAAGCTACCAATGTTGATCAGGAGCATCTGCAAAAATTAACCGATGCCGGAGAAAAAGAAGTTTACCTGAGTGGCCGCTCTCCTCTTGGCATCCCGTTCTGGAGCCTGCGAACCTCCTCCAGCGAAAAGGCACGAAGCCAAAGGATAGCAGACGACAAACCAGGAAGCCCCTGCCCCAAAGGGTTCTTGGTATCCAATACCGAATTTACCAAAGTTCCGATCTGTCATGCATCCCGCGCCTATCAGAGAAAAAAATTGATCCAAATTGAATCGTCTGACAATTCCGGGAAGCAACTGGCCAGCATTAAGGAGCGCGTTCTTTCTCCCTCCTGTATTTGCCACGATCTGGCCGGTGGGGCAACAATAAGATTTGGAATAGATAACACGGCGCACACATCCGTCTGTTGCGGCCCAAATATTGTGAATTTCAACAAGGTCGCCACCCTTGAAGAGATGGTCAGCCATATCTACGGACGAATCGCCCTCTTCGCCGATTCCGATCGCCCTCATATGTTCATCAAGGAACTCTCAATTTACGTCGATTATTTCCGCGATGAAATCCAAAAGACATCAGATGGCCTGTTAAACAAAACAACCAAATTCTTCTTCGATTTCAAGGGCAATCTGAATAGTGCTATTGAATATTATCAGGATCTGGCCAAACAACTCGGATCGGAACAGAGGGAACGGTTCCTTGAGGATCTTGAAGCATTGTTTGAAGAGATTGAAAAGGTTTTCCCAGAGTCGCAAACGATGATTCCTTCGCAAGCGACCTCATAGGGATCGTACCGTCTCTCGGCTACTGACAGGCCAAGCAAAAAATACTTTTTAAATTGATCCCACCGCATGGCCAACCGGTTTTGTCTGTGACCAATCTCTGAAATTGTAAGCGGCCCGACCGGGAGACTCAAACTTACCCATAATTTTATTCGGTAAATTATTAATTGTGAAATTTCTGAGGCTAATCAGCTAAACAACAGACTGCTTTATTCTTGACCACCTTGATTCGGCAAACTAAAATTCAAAGATGAAACATACAAAAATTCTGGCCACCTACGGCCCGGCGATTTCTTCGATTGAGACTTTAAAAAAATTGATCTCATCCGGAGTCAACGCCTTTCGGGTCAACTGCTCGCACGGCGAAAAAACCGATTTTGTAACCGCCGCCGAAATGATTCGATCCGCATCGACCGATGCAATATTTCCGATTGGCCTCCTTTTTGATATTTCCGGCCCTAAGTTGAGGCTTGATCGTTTTGATGGCGAAAGGGAATTGAGGCCAGGGGATCAACTGGTCATAACCACCGGTGCCTCTGATATTGATAAAGCAATAGTGGCAGTCAATCATCCAGCCATAATTAGCTCGGTTGAAATGGGCCAGCGAATCTTAATCGATGATGGGAACATCGGACTGAAGATAACCGCCATCAATCCGGGTCGAGTAACAGCGGTTGCTCTCAACGGTGGCAAACTACTTCCCGGTAAAGGGATCAACCTGCCGGATACCGAAATCAAAATTCCCACCATCACCGATAAAGATCGAGCCGATATCGAAACGGCAGTCGAGGTTGGGGCCGACTTTGTTGCCCTCTCCTTTGTCCGGTCCGGTGATGACATTATTGAGGCGCGTCATTTGATTAAAAAGTTTGGAGGCGATCAAAAAATTATTGCCAAGCTGGAAAAACGAGAAGCAATATCAAATCTGGAAGAGATTATGCTGTTGGCCGATGGGGTCATGATCGCACGGGGCGATTTGGGGGTCGAACTTCCGCAATCGGAACTACCCCGTCTTCAAAAACGGATCATTCATTTGGCCAATCAACATCACCGTCCGGTCATTGTCGCAACCCAAATGCTTGAGTCAATGCGCTTTTCGCCGCGCGCCACACGAGCCGAAATAAATGATGTCGCCGGAGCGGTCTTCGACCATGTCGATGCGGTTATGCTCTCTGCCGAAACGGCCACCGGCGAATACCCAGTTGAAGCGGTGCGGGCGATGGCAGAAACAATTACGGCGGTCGAAGAGGATATGACCCGCCCACACATAAAATTTGATAATCAATTTCTTGGCGCACCAATTCCTCACAGCATCGCCTGTGCGGTAAGTTCTGCCGATCAGATGTGTCAGGTCAAGGTCATCTTTGCTCTGACGACTTCTGGATATACGGCCGGTTTGATTTCCAACCATTACCC
>JAUUYJ010000323.1 GCA_030588275.1 Candidatus Zixiibacteriota bacterium
CACAATCTCACCTATGTACATCCGGTGGTAGTCCTAAGCGGATGTTCGAGCGTAGCGAGTTACAGCCGCTTATCCCTGAGCGAAGCAAAGGGGTTCTGTGGATATTATACCCACCTACTTCGCCAAACAACGCACTATCTCACCTATGTACATCCGGTGGTAGTCCCTTTGCGGATACTCCAATTCAATCGCCGGATCCAAAAACCGAGCTGGGTCAAGATCGTGCGTGTACAACTTCCGGCATTCAAGCACCAACTTCGCCTCTTCAAAATAAACCGCGCCAGCCTCACCTACAACCGGCGTCAGATCGATCCCGCTCATTTTGTCAATATCTCGCCCGGACTTTGTCCCGCACAATTTGAGAACATCACGATATTTTTCGTCGAAGAATGAAAAAGTCATGAACTCTTCCCGCTCGGTAAATTCATAGGTATAGCGCACCGGCCTGACAAAACAGATCGCGATCTTCTTGCTCCATAGCTCGCCAAAGGCACCCCACGAAGCGGTCATGGTGTTGAAAGAATCCAAATTTCCGGCGGTAACCAAAAACCAGTCATTAGCGATCAGGTCAAAAGCATTATCTTTTATTAAAGTCACATCAATCGGTTTTAGCATTTTATTATATCTCCCTCAATACATTAATTCTTCAAACTTCACACATAGCATCATACTGAACAGTTCATTAATACTATCCCTTATCAAACCGAGACAGAACTGTCACCCCAATTGCAAAAAACAGCGATCCCATCAATAGAAGCATCCCTACCGGAAGCATCATATCAGAAAAACTGAAGCCGCGCCAGATCCCTCCCTCAATCGCCAGAATCCCCCACTTTACCGGGCTGATGTGACTAACCGTCAAAAGCCAGCTGGGCATCATCATCAAAGGAATCATCCCTCCCCCGATCATCGAAGCAACCAGCAGAACCGCCCAGGAAGCACCCCCAACCGATTCCTCGGTCTTACCCATAACGCTAACCATTATCGACAACCCGACAAAGCAGAGCGCAACAGAAACCAAGGCCACAGCCATCATCAAAGGATCGCTCACCCGGACCCCAAACCCAACGGCACCAATCGTCATCAGCAACAAACAGACGGTGATGCAGGCGATAAAGCAGGCCAACCCCTTTCCGGCCAGAATATGGGCCCGCGTAATGGGAGCCAAACGCAGTCTCAAGAACGTTCCCCGTGTCCGCTCCCGAACGATGGAAACTCCGAAAGTCGCCGAGCATCCGATCAAAGCCCACAACAATGAGGTCGGAAAAGTAATTTCGTATGCAGTTCTCGGCCCGATACGATCTCTGGTGACCGGAGTCATCTCAATCGCAAACGGTTCGAATTTTTCTGTCTTCGCCGCCACGGTGGAATCTGATTCGGCATCTTCTTCAAGTTTATTCGTCAATGATTTAAAGTTGCCCAGGACAGATTGCAATAGTTGGCGAGATTCGACATCGACGCCTGAAAAAATAGAACTGTCACTTATTGCGCTATCCAACTGTGATTGCAACGCATCAATAGAACCAAACTTTTTCTGAAGCAGGACAAAATTGGCCCGCGTCAGAAGGCCCTGCAAATATCCACCCTCCATCCGCCGTGAGGGATCGATCCCAACCTCGACCAATGGCTCGGAGGTAAAAATTCCGCGCGCCTCGCCAAACCCTTTTCGTATTACAATCGCCGCCGACATCTTCCCTTGCCGCACCTTCTCAAAGGCAGAATCGCGAGGCAGAGCAGTCACACGAAGAGCCGACATCCCATCAAGCTCGGCGATGTAATCGGCCGAATACTGACTCCCATCCTCATCGACCGTCGCGACGCTCATCCCACTTAGGCTACCGCCACCACCGGAATAAATCATCCCAAAAAACAGCGCCATCAAAAGTGGAAAACCGATTATCCAAAATATATTCGCCTTGCTTCTCATCAGGATGCGAAGATCCTTAAGAGCCAATGTCAATATTCGTCCCATTAGTCGCGCAGGCTCCTTCCTGTCAGATTCAAAAAGACCGCCTCAAGATCAGGCCGGTCGATACGCAGTTGCTTCAAGCCAACTCCGGCATTGGTCAGCTTCGATAGATCACGCATTGGATCGGAGGTCAGGATTTTTAAATTATTCCCGTCAAGTTGACCCGGTAAGTCAGACAGGTTTTCCGGAACACTCTCAAGCTCCGCCTCAATCGTCGCATCCCCACCATGATCCCGCGTCAGGTTGTCAACATTGTCGAGGGCCAGTATCTTACCATGATCCACAATCGCAACCCGGTCGCACAACCTTTCCGCTTCTTCCATATAATGAGTCGTATAAACAATCGTCCGCCCCTCACTTTTTAATTTTTCGATGCTGTCAAATATCATATTGCGTGACTGCGGATCAACTCCAACGGTCGGTTCGTCAAATAGCAAAACGGGAGGATCATGCACCAGAGCCGCCGCCATATTCAGCCGCCTTTTCATTCCACCGGAAAAAGTGCCCACCTTCCCCTTCTGACGATCAACCAAAGCCGAAAATTCCAGCGCCGAATCAACCCGTTCGGATAACAGTTTGCCTGATAAGCCGTACATCCGACCAAAAAACTCCAGATTCTCCCGCGCCGATAGCTCTTCGTAGAGAGCCAATGATTGAGGAGCATTACCGATCTTTTGCCTGACCTCCGAACGGGTCGGGTCCTCTTGACCATCAATGAATACCTGCCCACTATCGGGAGATAAAACGCC
>JAUUYJ010000202.1 GCA_030588275.1 Candidatus Zixiibacteriota bacterium
CCGCGCATTGAGATCATGTTAAGATTGTATCCCAACCGGTCCTGCTTTTTCGCCTCAATCCCATACTTGGTCCCGACAAACTCAATCTGACTGTCAGCTTCAAGCATTTTCATTTCGTCGGCAATCGCCAGAGCAGGATAAAGATGCCCTCCGGTGCCACCTCCGGCAAACAGTATCCTCATCGTGACCGCTCCTTTTTCAAACCCTGTCGGGATAATGACAAAAGAATTCCGACCGCTAAGGCGGAGACGATTAATGAAGAACCACCATAACTTAAGAAAGGCAAAGTCAGGCCGGTCGTCGGAATCAGGCCAAGGACAACCGCCACATTGATCATTATATTTACTGCCAGACAGGATGTCAGACCGGCGGCCAATAGGAAACTGAAGCGATCGGTTTGCATGATCGCGATTTTCATGCCACGCCAGATAAGGCCAAACAGAAGCCCGAGGGTAACCAGAAGCCCGATCAGTCCCAACTCTTCACCGATTGAGGCCAGAATAAAATCAGTATGCGGTTCCGGCAGGAAATACTGCTTAAAGACGCCATTGCCAAGCCCCACGCCAAACATGCCACCGCAGGATAATGATAAAATTGATTGCTTAAGCTGATGCGGTGCCAAAAGCGGATCACCCCAAGCGGCCAAGAATCCGTCGATCCGGCTTCGCTTGTATCCAACAACCATGACCAACAGGTAAACCAAAAGGGTTGAAGTACCGATGCTCATGAAAACATGAGTCAGCTTGGCTCCGGCCAAAAAGATGATAAACACAATCGTCGTACCCAAAACCAAAGTCGAACCAAGATCAGGCTCGAAAACGATCAGAACCAGTCCGGCCAGAATGATCGGACCATACGGCCAGCGATACTGGCGCAGGTCCGACAGGTCACGCCCTTTCTGGGCTAACGAGTGGGCCAGATAAAAGACCAGAATATATTTAAACAGCTCCGATGGTTGAATGGTGACAAAACCAAGGTTGAGCCAACGATGCGTATGCCGTATTTCGGGTGTGAAGTAAACGATCACCAGCAATGCAAACCCACCGATAAGAATCGGGAAGATATATGGCCGCAGAATCGCCGGGTTAACCTTTGAAGCCAGCATCATCACGGTGAAAGCAAGAATAACCCAAATTAATTGCCTCTTGAAAAAGAAGGCATGACTCGAAATTTTACTACTGCCCTCAGCCAATGCACTCGAAGAAGAATAGACCATTACCGAGCCGATGATTATCAGGATCGATACAAAACCGAGTAGCAGACTATCAATATTTTGGCGTTTAAGCTTCAATTTTATAGCCGCTTCCTTTGCCGTTTTTTAGCTTCTTAACCTCTTGCTTAAAATCCTGTCCTCGCTCTTCAAAATTCCGATACATATCAAAACTGGCGCATCCAGGTGAGAGCAAAACGGTATCTCCGGGATGCGACAGATCAAAAGCGCGGCGAACTGCATCGGCCATCGAGTCGGCCATCACAACCGAGATATCACGCCCCACCTGTTCAAAGATTTTCTCTTTCGCTTCGCCGATAATAATCATGTTGGCCAGTTTGCCAAGAGCCGGTTTGATCAGTCGGCTGAAATCCCCCGCCTTGTCTCGTCCACCGGCGATCAAGTTAATCCGGGGCGAGATCGATTCCAGCGCAACGATAACCGCATCAACGTTGGTCCCTTTGGAATCGTTGACAAAGCGAACTCCACCGATAGTCGCCACCTCTTCCAGGCGATGCTCAACTCCGGGAAACTGCTTAAGCACATTGCTTATTACTTCAGGCTCAATACCGCAAGCGAGTGCGGCGGCCGATGCGGCGGCGGCGTTGGACAGATTATGCCGTCCTGGAATTCCAATTTCATCAACGCCGATCAAGTCATGCTCTTGCCCACCGACCCGCCCGATAAGTCTCTGTCCCCTCAGGAAGACACCATCGGTTGCAATGGATTCAGATGTCGAAAAAGTTAACCGTGTCGCCTGACCCGCGATCTGATAATTTTTTGTGGACTGGTCGTCATCATTGATTATCGAAAAATGTTCGGTCGCCTGATTTTCAAAAAGGCGGAGCTTGGCGCGACAGTAACTATCGAATGATGCATAACGATCAAGATGATCCGGCGTAAGGTTTAAAAGAATCGCAACGTGCGGTGCAAACTGCTCTATCCGCTCCAATTGGAATGACGAAACCTCAATCACCGCCAACCCTTCCTCAGGAACGTCCCGCGCAATGGAGGAAAATGGAGTTCCGATGTTGCCGCCAACAACTGTTGGTCGTCCGGATTGTCTGCATATCTCACCCAGCAGGGTGGTCGTCGTCGTTTTTCCGTTCGACCCGGTGATGGCCAGAATGCGTCCCCGGCAGACCCAGTAGGCCAGCTCAATCTCTGAGAATATCGGTAAGCCAGCCGCATTAGCCTGTGCCAGAATATCAAGCGAAGCTGGTACTCCGGGCGAAACTATCAGATAATCGCACTCCAGTAATTTTTTGGTATGCCCACCATATTCAAATGGAATACTGCTTTTTTCAAGTCGTTTGATGGCTGATTCTAATTTATCGAGCGAAAGAACATCAGAAACAAATGGAGTACCACCCAATTGCAGAACCAGTTCGGCCGCCGCCAAACCAGATCGTGCCATCCCGACGATGCCGACTTTTCTTCCGTATATGCGATCAACTCTGTTCATCGTATCTTCAGCGTGCTCAAGGTTATCAGGGCGCAGATCGCTCCAGCGATCCAAAAACGGATCACAATCTTTGACTCAGCCCATCCTTTAAGTTCAAAATGATGATGGAGTGGTGCCATCTTGAAAATTCGTTTACCCCGTAATCGGTATGATCCAACCTGCAGGATAACCGACAACGCCTCGACCACAAAAACGCCACCAACAATTACCAATAAAAATTCCTGCTTGATTAATATTGCCAGCGCTCCCAGAGCTCCGCCCAATGCCAACGCACCGGTATCCCCCATGAAGACTTCAGCCGGGGTTGCGTTGAACCACAAAAACCCCATTGAGGCACCAATCACAGCGGCACAATAAATAGCCAACTCACCCGATCCCGGAAGATGCTCAAGCGCCAGATAGGTCGAAAAATCGGTCCGCCCGGAGACATAGGTCAATCCGGCGAAGGCGATAAAGCAGAAGGCGGCCAGACCGATCGCCAAACCGTCTAACCCATCACTCAGGTTGACAGCGTTTGACGTTCCGGTAATGACAAGGATAATAAATGGCACATACACGATCCCTAATTTGAGAATATAGTTTTTGAAGAACGGGATATTGGTGTAGGTCGAGAACTCACCGGAAGGGGGATAGAAATACAGCAAGATGCCAAACAAAAGACCGCATCCAACCTGTCCGGCCAATTTTTTGCGTCCAACCAAGCCGCTTGATTGACCCTTTTTGGCTTTGAGGAAATCGTCCATAAAGCCAATTGCCCCCATCCAGATGGTCACCATAAGCATCAACAGGATATAGCGATTGGCGAGATCGGCCCATAGAAGGACCGGAACTAATATTGATATTAAAATCAGAACGCCACCCATCGTTGGTGTTCCGGCCTTGGCCTGATGCGACTCGGGACCCTCCTGGCGAATTTTTTCCCGAACCTGAAAGCGATTCAATAGGCGGATAAAGAGCGGCCCGAAAACCAGCGAAATAAGCATCGCAGTGATGGCGGCCGCAACCGCCCGGGTTGTAATATAACGAAACAAGTTCAGTCCCGATATGTAGCCGGTCATCTCCAGAAAGAGATAATAGAGCATTCTACTTTTCCCCCTGCCGTTGTTTGAGACCGCTGACAATTTTTTCCAACTTCATTCCGCGCGACCCCTTAAACAAAATCATATCTCCCGAGCGAACCAACCGCATCAGATGATCAAGAAGCGGTGCGTGATCCTCGAAGGTTGTGACTGCTTCGCCTGAGAGTCCTGCCTCTATGGCTCCCTTAGCGGTCTTAACCGACTCTGGTCCGAGGCATAGCAAAAGATCAATCCCAGCTTTGGCAACACGCCGGCCCGCCTCCAGATGGAACTGTCCGGCCTCATCCCCTAATTCAAGCATATCACCAAGCACAGCAATTTTTCGTCCAGCAGTTTTTTGATCTCCAAAGCAGGCCAGACTGGCGGCGACCGAATCAGGATTGGCGTTATAACAATCGATCAATAGCTTCAGCTCACCACTCTGCTCAATCCCCATCCTCATTTCAATCGGTTCAAAGGCGTCCAAACCGTTCTGCCAGTCATCCGCTTGGCAATCCCAAACCGAAGAGGCGGCAATGGCGGCCAGAGCGTTATAGACATTGACCATCCCACACTGGTTGAGGCGGTAGGTCCGTTCGCCAAGATCAAAGAAGTACCGACCAGCATCATCATGGCCAATATTTGTAGCTTGGAAATCGCACTCGTTGTTGATACCAAAGCCAATATATTTCAGCCGCCGCTTCTGGGCTTCGTCAACTATTCGTGCGTCGTCGGCGTTTAAGACAATCGTCGATCCGACCGGAAGATTGTCGATCAACTCGAACTTGGCTCGCACGACGTTGTCCATTGACCCCAATGTTTCCAGATGTGCCGGTCCGATATTGATAATTATCGCCAGTTCCGGCTTAATGATCCGGGCCAACCGGGTCATCTCACCGGGAGTTGAAATCCCCAGTTCAAAAACAGCATACTCAGTCTCCTCAGGCATCATCCCCAAAGACAACGGCAAGCCGAATAGATTATTGAGATTACCGGGTGAGCGAAAGGAGCGGTATTTCAAATTAAGAATCGCATGAAGCATCTCTTTGGTCGTCGTTTTCCCGTTGGACCCGGTCACCGCGGCAAATCCGGTATCGGTCCGACGGCGAATGTATCCGGCCAGATTCAGAAGAGCTTCGTGCGTATCGTTAACGATCAGTATGCGCCCATGATTTATGCTACTGAATTTTTCCGCTTGTGAGCGATTAACCACCGCCGCAACCGCCCCTTTTTCGATAGCATCGGTGACATAATTGTGACCGTCAAACTTGTCGCCGGTGATGGCAAAGAATATCTCCCCGGATTTTATCGTGCGGCTGTCGATCGATATCCCGCTCAAGCGAG
>JAUUYJ010000387.1 GCA_030588275.1 Candidatus Zixiibacteriota bacterium
CCATTGACCTTGAGCCCATAGGCAACGTTTTCTCGAATCGATTTTGGAAACGGATTCGACTTTTGAAAAACCATCCCAACTCTTGTTCTCAACGCGGAGACATCGGTTCCCTTTTCGTAAATATTTTTCCCATCAATACTGACCCCGCCTGTATGCCTGATCCCGGAAATAGTATCATTCATCCGATTAAGACACCTTAGAAAGGTCGATTTACCACAACCGGAGGGACCAATCAGAGCGGTCACTCGATGCTCAATGATATTAAGCGAAATATCGTCTAAGGCCTGCAGATCTCCGTAATAAAAATTAAGATTATTGACCTCCATTTTTATTTTGTACTTCGAGTCTATCGGCAAAGCGGCTTGGTTCGCATCTATCGCTACCTGCATCTCTCTCTCCGTTTTTAATCTATCCTCTGGCATGGCCCGACCTAAAACGAGAACGAATCACAATCGCCACCGAATTCAAAAGCAGAGTCAGAAGCAAAAGTACCAATACCGTCCCATACAAAATCGGTTTGGTCTTTTCGATATCGGGTGATTGGGTGGCCATCACAAAGATGTGATACCCCAACTCCATAAACTGGTCATTGAGCTTTGACGGTAGATATGGCAAGTAGTATGCGGCACCGGTAAACATAATCGGCGCCACCTCCCCCGCTCCGCGACTAACCGCGAGGATAGCACCGGTCAGAATCCCCGGTATCGCCTGAGGCAGGATAATCCGGATGATGGTTTCCAACCGGGTCGCACCCAAAGCATAACTGGCATCTTTCAAATCAGATGGAATATTTCTAAGCGCCTCTTCGGTGGAAACGATTACAACCGGCAGAGTCAATAGCGACAACGTCAACGATGCCCATAAGATAGAAGGCTGGCCCCAGACCGGTCGGCCGCTGTCAAAGAAGATTCCATCAATCCCACTCCCGACAAATCCGATAAAAAACCCAAGTCCAAAAAGTCCAAAAACGATTGATGGTACCGCCGCCAAATTGTTGATCGCCAACCTCAGCATACGGGTTATTTTGGAATCGGACCGGGTGTACTCATGAAGATAAACCGCCGTCAAAACTCCGACCGGAACCACCGCCATCGTCATCAAAAGAACTAAAGCCACCGTCCCAAAGATGGCGGGGAAAATCCCGCCCCCCTCCATCCCATTTTCGGGGGGATGACTCAAAAAATCCCAGCCGATTATTGAGGCACCATTATTGATGACGTTGCCAAAAATAATGCAAAGCATAATGAGAATGATTAGCACCGCCAAAAATGTCAATCCACGAGGTATATGACCTGAATTTTTGGTCGCCTTATCCATCGCCATCTGCAATTTATCAGCTTGCATCATTTGGCTCATGATGACTGACCTTGCAATTTATTCTTAACCCTATTCAAAACCATTTCACCACCAAGGTTGATAAAAAAAGTAAACAGAAATAGAATTGAGCCGAGAAGAAAAAGCACGTTGTAATGCGCCGATCCAAAAACAACCTCGGCCAACTCGGCGGCAATGCTGGCCGAAATCGTCCGAATCGAATCAGCCATATTAGCCGAAACAACCGCCGCGTTTCCCGAAGCCATCAAGACAATCATCGTTTCACCAACGGCCCGCCCAAATCCAAGCACAACCGCGGCTGAAATACCG
>JAUUYJ010000260.1 GCA_030588275.1 Candidatus Zixiibacteriota bacterium
AATTCTTCGGTACCGATTCGTGAAATAAATGATACCGGTCAGGAAGCAATATATCAAAAGACTGAGCATTTGGATGCCGCTCAGGCCGAAAGGACCGATAATGCTGAGGCGAAAACGAGTATGATTTCGACCGACCAGTCGGATGGAGTTGTCGCCGCCGATGAAAAAACTTCTGCTGTCGATTATTCTGCACCTCCTCCCGATCATCAACCGGCACCGATTATTACGCCTGAGAAAAAAGAGAAAAAAGAATCAAAAGACAAAGATAATTTCCAGGTGCTTGATGAAAGCTCGGCTGATGCACCTTTGACTACCCAAAACAATGAATCCGGGAAAATCAAAAATCTGGGTCGCTATCAGGTTTCGGGAATTCTTGGATACGGTGCGATGGGAACGGTTTATAAAGGGATTGATCCAGCTATCAACCGCCCGGTTGCGCTTAAGACGATTCGGCTCGACTTTGTTACCGATCAGGACGAAATGGAAGAACTCAAAGTTCGTCTGTTCCGTGAAGCTCAAGCGGCAGGGAAATTGTCCCATCCCAATATCGTAACGATATATGATATCGGTTCGGAAGGTAACCTCCAGTATATTGCGATGGAATATCTGAAAGGGCAAACGCTGGAAGATATGGTCAAAAAAGAGGTCAAATTTTCGTATAAAATTATCGCTACGATTATCTCGCAAATGTGCGATGCCCTTGATTATGCTCACGACATGGGAATTGTCCACCGCGATGTCAAACCGGCCAATATTATGGTCCTTGACGATTACAGTATAAAGGTAATGGACTTTGGAATCGCTCGCGTCGATTCTCACTCCATGACCAAAACCGGCATCGCTATGGGTACACCCAATTACATCTCGCCGGAATTGTTACAGGGTAAGCCTGTTGATCGTCGCTGTGACCTGTTCTCACTTGGCGTCGTTATTTATGAACTGTTGACCGGACGTCGCCCGTTTAAGGGAGACAGCCTGACTCAATTGATTTATAGCATCATGAATGACAACCCAACTATGCCATCTGAGATTGATTCCGATATACCGATGATCTTTGATCATATTGTCGATAAAGCTCTTAAGAAAAACCCGCGCGAACGATACCAAAAGGCGGGCGATATTAAAGCGGCGGTCGCCGATTTTGTCGGATCATTCGGAGAACGATCAAAGGTGAACTATTAGACGATCAGCTCCAAAATAAGATACAGATACAAAAAAACCCCGTGTAACAACGGGGTTTTTTATTAACTATTTTGTGATCAATCAAGTTTGAATTTCTGGAACCAACTCAGCCGTTATCAACCTTTACATCCAGACCGACTCGAATGATTCGGTCCTAGTTCCGAAAACTTACTTCTTCCCCGCCTCATCCTCGGGCGGATCAATAATACTTTCGGCCAACGACATCGCCACGCCAGAGAGCATCACTTCTACCCCCAGCTGAGTGAAATCAGAAGAGATTAACTTTCGATCCATTCCGGCATACAGCGAACAACCGGCTCCCTGTTCGACGACAATGCCAGATAAGGTCCCGGCGGTTTCGACAACAAAGGTCACTTCCCCCAACTCCTCGGACAGTACATATCCGGAACAGTTGTGAAGCTGAAGATGGGCGCTGGCGGTGTAAACGACAATCAACATTCCCTCTTTGTCACCCAACATAATCCGAGGGTAAACTTCGAGGGTTAAAAGTCTTTTTTCTTCCCGATTTTCCAGCCGGAACCGAAAGTGATCCTCCTGATAGGCGTACTTTTCCGCACCCAAAACATTGGCCACCAGTTCGGCATCTTTTTCGCCAAACTCAATCATTTTTCTTCTCGTCCAATTTTTCCGGATTTGGATCATCTGAGGTTATCTCTTCTTTGGTATCCTTGACCGCCTTCTTGAAGTCACGGATACCGCGACCAATTCCGGTAGCTATATCAGGAATCCGTTTGGCGCCAAAGAGCAACAGCACAACCAAAAAGATAACGATTAATTCCTGCATACCCAGACCGCTAAAAAATCCAATCATAATTCACCTCGATATTTGGCCTACAGATACCACCATCGGAAATAGACTATAATAAATATTACGGTCAGTACCGACAAAAAGTTTATTTTGAACATCAATCCGAAAGTAAAAGTGATCGCATATAACTCGACCCGGGTGGTATCAAGTCCGATCTCTATCGATTTCGAAAAGAGTGTTTTGGCCGCCCCTTCGGGTAGAAAATCCCCAATGACATCCCCGATCAGACCGCCAAAAACGGCGCCGAGAATCAGAGCGGTTACGATAAATATGACTTCTCTTTTTTTCAACTACTTCTCCCGGATTATCATTTCTCAGCCGGCACGAGCCGGTCGTTTTTCAAAATGGGTCACTAAAGAATTGAAGATGTGCAAACCATCATCCGAGCCCAGTATCTTCTCTACCGCCCGTTCAGGGTGCGGCATCATCCCCAATACGTTACCATCCCGATTGGTGATCCCGGCAATATCCAAAAGTGATCCGTTTGGATTAGACCCGTTTGAGTTTTGTCCGTTGGCATCGGCATAGGTGAACAGTATCTGGCCATTATTCTTGAGATCTTTCAAATCGGCCTGAAAATTATAATAATTCCCATCGCCATGAGCAATCGGTATTTTCAGAGGCTGTCCAACCGGGCAATCAGAGGTGAAGATGGTCGAATGATCCTCAACCTTCAGATAAGTATATTTACAAGCGAAGCGCAAATGGCTGTTTCTAATTAGCGCCCCCGGTAACAGGCCACACTCCAAAAGGATCTGGAAGCCGTTGCATATTCCAATAACGACTCCGCCCGCCTCGGCAAACTTTACAACCGCCTTCATGATCGGCGAAAAACGGGCAATCGCTCCGGACCTGAGGTAATCGCCGTACGAAAACCCACCCGGTAAAATAATAACATCAGAATTGGCCAATGATTCTGACTTGTGCCACAGGAATTCAGCCTCCTGGTTCAGCGTAAATTTGGCCGCCGTGTATGCGTCATAATCGCAGTTGGAGCCAGGGAATGTCACCACGCCAAATTTCATGAGACCATTTCCACGCGATAGGTTTCAATCACCGGATTGGACAACAGCTTTGTGCAAATCTCGTCGATTCTATTCTGAAGCTCTGGGAAGCTGTCACACTCCAACTCAAAGAAACGACCCGATCGAACCGCGCCAAATTCTTTGTAGCCCATATTTTCCATCGCCAGGGCTATCGTTTTCCCCTGGGGATCAAGAACTTCATCTTTCAAGCGAACGTAAACAATCGCCTTGACCTTCTTCACTTGTCTTCCCTTTCGATATTGCTCTCTTCCTCTGCTTCTGGTGGATCCGAAGCGGTCGATTTTAAGATTCGCCGTGCTTCACGACCCAGTCCCAAGAGGATGTACCATACAAAAGACACCCATACCCAATGGCGATAAGGGGTAAACAGCATAATCACCGTGAGGACAATATATAACAATTTTATCCGGTTTGCGCGAGTATTAAACTTCTCCGGAAACGAATCATATTCCACTTGAGACACCATCAGGCCGGAAAAAAGAATCATCATAGGAATCAGCAATTCCGCATACTCAACTGAACCCCACAGGTGGTAGCATAAGATGATAAAACTGGCTAAAGTCATCGCCGCCATCGGAACCGGCAGACCAATAAAATTCTTTTTCTCCTCGCTATGGGCCAGCAGGTTATATCGAGCCAACCGGTAACCGGAAGTAAGAATATAGATCAATCCAATAATCCAGCCCCATTTGCCAAAAGCGTTTAGCTTGAATGAGTAAACAAGAAACGCGGGGGCCACACCAAAGGAGATAAAATCGGCTAGAGAGTCAAATTCCCGTCCAAGCTCAGAGGCACCACCTGATAGTCGAGCCACTTTTCCATCAAGCGTATCAAGGAAACCGGCCAAC
>JAUUYJ010000032.1 GCA_030588275.1 Candidatus Zixiibacteriota bacterium
GCAGAATAAGGTAGTGCATATCTCTCCCTTGGGGTCACAATATGTAGAAGAAAACATCAATCTTGCCTTGGATTAGATCGTATTATACGGTGCAATATTTTATCTCAATTCAAATCTAAACATTGTACAAGAAATAGCTCGTAACTCCTTACCCCACAACGACAAAAACTTGGGTAATATTGCCCAAATAATTTGACATTAAATCCTATATAACTATATTGTCAATCTTGGTCGGTGGTGAATAAATTCACATCAGATTTTCGGCCCCGGAAAAGTATGGAAGATATTGATAAATATAAATTTAGGAGAGTGTCATGAAGAAGGTCAAAGTTTACAAAAACTTTATCAACGGTAAGTGGGTCAAATCTCACACCGGAAAAACATTCGAAAATATCAACCCGGCTGACACCACCGACATCGTCGGTAAGTTCCAACTGTCCGACGAGCGGGATGTCAATGATGCAATCACCGCCGCCGCCGAAGCGTTCAAGACATGGCGCTTGGTGCCAGCTCCCAAACGGGCCGAACTGCTGTACCGCGTCGGACAACGGTTGTGGAGTGACAAGGAGCAACATGCCAACGACATGACCCGTGAAATGGGTAAGGTCCTGGCCGAAACGCGTGGCGATGTGCAGGAAGCGATCGACATGACGTATTACATGGCGGGCGAAGGTCGCCGGTCATTCGGACAGACAACACCATCGGAGATGATGAACAAATTCTGTATGTCGATCCGTCAGCCTTTGGGTGTCTGTGGTTTGATTACTCCCTGGAATTTCCCGATGGCGATCCCGGCTTGGAAGATGATGCCAGCTCTGATTATGGGTAACACCGTCGTTATCAAACCGGCTACTTATACACCTCTGTCGGTTGTCAACCTGATCAAAGCGCTTGAAGCTGAAGGTCTCCCGCCCGGAGTCGTTAACATGGTTACCGGTTCTGGTGGTGCGGTCGGTTCGCCGATGATGCACGATCCGCGGGTTGGATGCGTATCGTTCACCGGCTCGACCGCTATTGGTCGCAAAGTATCAGCCGCTTGCGCTCCTGACTTCAAGCATTGTCATTTGGAGATGGGTGGAAAGAACGCCATCATCGTTATGGATGATGCCGATATCGATCTTGCTATCGATGGCTGTTTGTGGGGTGCCTTTGGTACCACCGGTCAACGCTGTACGGCAACGTCACGGATCATTCTGCACAAAAAGATTTATGATAAATTTGCCCGTAAGTTTGTGGCCCGAGCCAAAGAGCTGGTCATCGGTAATGGTCTCAATGCCAAGACGCAGGTCGGCCCGGCCGTATCTGAGCCGCAGATGAATACCGTATTGGAATATATGAGAATCGGTAAAGAAGAGGATGGCGCCAAGCTGTTACTCGGTGGTGGTCGTGTCAAAGGTGGTAAGTACAACAAAGGCTGGTTCACGCAACCGACAATATTTGGTAACGTGACCAATAAGATGCGCATCTTCAAAGAAGAGATTTTTGGGTCGGTCGTCGATCTGATTCCAGCCCGCAGTTACGATCATGCCATCCAATTGGCCAACGATTGTGATTACGGTTTGTCCGCCTCAATCTACACCAAAGATGTCAATCGGGCTTTCAAAGCGATGCGCGACGTTTACACCGGTATCTTTTATGTCAACGCTCCGACTATCGGTGCCGAGACGCATATGCCGTTTGGTGGAACCAAGCATACCGGAAACGGTCATCGTGAAGCTTGCACGCAGGCTTTGGAAGTGTTCTCTGAGTGGAAATCGGTTTATATCGATTTCTCCGGAGTGATCCAGAGACCGCAGATCGACAACCAGTAAGATTGGTTTGATATTTAAATGAGTTTGGACTGCTACAAGATTGATTATTTCTTCAGCCCGGATAGCCGGATCGATTATATGATCCGGTTTATCTGGGATGCTTCGGCGATATGATATGAACAGGGACATCAATTGATCTGAAATGATTTTACGCTGAAGCAAAATTGAAATTATGAATGGAGAATAACATGGCACGCAGAAAAATTATCATCATGGGAGCCGCTGGACGGGACTTCCACAATTTTAACGTTTTGTATCGTGAAAACAAAGATTACGAAGTTGTCGCATTCACCGCAACTCAGATTCCTGATATTGATGGACGACGTTATCCCAAAGCATTAGCCGGCAAACTGTATCCCAAGGGAATCCCGATCCACGACGAAAGCGAACTGATGAAGCTGATCAAGAAGCATAAGGCTGATGAGGTTGTGTTTTCTTACAGCGATGTTACCTTCACGTATGTTATGACCAAAGCGGCCGAGATTAATGCCGCCGGTGCCGCTTTCTCAATGGTTGGTGGTGCTCCGACGATGGTCGAAAGCAAAAAGCCAGTTGTCGCGATCTGTGCCGCTCGGACCGGTTGTGGAAAATCGCAAACGACCCGCAAGGTCTCCGAAGTGCTTCAGGCGATGGGTAAAAAAGTTGTCGCCATCAGGCACCCGATGCCTTACGGCGATCTGGCCAAGCAGGCTTGCCAACGGTTTGCCAAGCTGTCCGATCTCGACAAGCACAAATGCACCATCGAAGAGCGGGAAGAGTATGAACCGCATATCATGAGTGGTGTGATTATTTATGCCGGCGTCGATTATGAACAGATTCTGCGTGAAGCGGAAAAAGAGGCGGACGTTATCTTGTGGGATGGTGGTAACAATGATATGTCTTTCTACAAAGCTGATCTGTATATCACCGTTGTCGATCCGCACCGTCCCGGACATGAACTGAACTACTATCCCGGACTATGCAATATCCATCTGGCCGACGTGGTTGTAATCAACAAGATTGATTCTGCCTCACCGGAAGGGATCGAAGAGGTTCGTGCCAATGTCCGTGAGGTCAATCCGAAAGCGACGATCATCGATGCCGCTTCTCCTTTGGAGCTGGATAAGCCGGAATTAGTCTTTGGCAAAAAAGTGTTGGTTGTCGAAGATGGCCCGACTTTGACGCATGGCGAAATGACTTATGGTGCTGGCGTTGTCGCCGCCGAAAAGTATGGCGCCGCCGAATTGGTCGATCCTCGTCCATATACAACCGGTACGATTACCAAGACGTTTGAAAAATATCCTGATATCGGAGTTTTGCTTCCGGCGATGGGTTATTCCGACGGTCAAATCAAGGATCTGGAAAAAACGATCAGGGCGACCAAGTGTGACCTGGTTGTTATCGGAACTCCGATTGATCTGCGCAAGGTGGTCAAGATCACCAAGCCGACGGTTCGGGTTCAGTACAGCCTGCAGGAGATCGGTCATCCGAATTTGACCGACGTCCTGTCCAAGTTTCTGAAAGTCAAGAAGTCGAAGAAGTAATAGAAGCAAATTATGTCGGACACTGAAGAATATAACAAACGAGCAATTATTGCTCTGGGTGGTAACGCGATTACTTCGCAGGAACGTGAAGATACCATTGCCAACCAGTTTAGTAATACTCGTCATTCTTTGGCAACGATTGTGGACATGGCCCGCGAGGGATACGATCTTTGTATCTCGCATGGGAATGGGCCGCAAGTAGGCAACGCTTTGCTACGGGTCGAACTGGCCCGTGGCAAAGCACCCGTCTTACCTTTGGGGATCTGCGTCGCCGATACCGAGGGGGGAATGGGGTATATGATTGAACAGTCGCTTCTCAATCGGCTGGCTCACGAAAATATTGATCGCTCGGTCTGTGCTATCATCACACAAATGTTAGTCGATATTGACGATCCCTCGCTTAAAAATCCAACCAAGTTCATCGGTCAATTTTATACCGAAGATGATGCCAGACGGATGGAGACTGAGAGCGGATGGATTGTCAAAAAAGATGCCGACCGAGGCTGGCGTCGCGTTGTTGGTTCTCCGGTTCCGATCAAATGCCTTGAAGGTGATCTGATAAAAACTCTGTTTGATAATCATTGTATCGTGATCGCCGCCGGTGGTGGTGGGGTTCCGGTTTACCGGCATCCTGAGTACGGTTATGATGGGGTTGATGCGGTCATTGATAAGGATTGTGCTTCGGCTGTTTTGGGTCGTGAGATCGGAGCTGAACTATTTTTGATACTAACCTCGGTTGACAATGTGGCGATCAATTTTGGAACCGAAAATGAAGAGTTGTTGGAAAAAGTTTCTTATTCCCAGATGAAAAAGTACGCCGATTTGGGGCATTTCCCGGCTGGGTCGATGGGACCCAAAGTTCAGGCGGCTCTGGATTTTATTGCAAACGGTGGTAAAAAGGTTATAATAACTTCGCTGGATAAGGCTATTTTGGCCATGGCCGATAAGGCTGGAACGCGGATTTATCCCGACTGAAGAAGGTTTGTTGAAGGACAAAATTGTGCAGGAGATAATTCGGGAAGGCCGTATTTTTGAGGTAGGAGGATGCGTACGGGATTCGCTTCTCAACCATCCACCCAAACACAAAGATTACGACTACCTGATATGTGGCATTCCGTTTGACTACCTCAAGGTGATGCTCAAACAGTTTGGACGAGTCGATCTGGTCGGTCGCTCGTTTGGTGTAATAAAATTCACCGATTATTCCCAAAAAGATTCCGAAGCATCTACTGTAGATATCTCTTTGCCCCGTTCTGAAAAATCGACCGGAACCGGCCATACTGACTTTGAAGTAAATTTTGATCATACTCTGCCGGTTGAGGATGACCTGAAGAGGCGTGACTTCACCATCAACGCCATCGCTCGCAGTTTGACCGATAAAAATATTATCGACCCTTTTGATGGGCAGTCCGATTTAAAAAATAAAATTATCCGGATGGTTTCGCCCGATTCATTTTCTGAAGATCCCTTGCGGATGATGCGGGCGATTCAGTTCGCCTCCCGATTTGAATTTGAAATTGAACCGGTGACCTATCAGTCGCTGAAAGATAATGTCGATCTGATTGGGACAATTTCCTCGGAGCGAATTGCCGAAGAGCTCAACAAGATGCTTCTTTTAGCAAACAAGCCATCTATCGGTTTGCGCTTGATGGAGGAGACCGGTCTGCTTGAAAAAATTATTCCGGAGATGATTCCGGCGGTCGATTGCCAGCAACCGGGTGGCTACCATGCCTACGATGTTTTCGAACATATTATTCGTATGGTCGATGCCTGTGCGCCTCGCTTGTCACTTAGACTGGCGGCGCTGTTTCATGATATAACCAAGCCGAGGCATAAACAAAAAACCGAGACCGGTGCCTCCTTTTATGGGCACGAATCATCCGGCGCCAAAGTGGCTCGCAAAGTTCTCCGGAGGCTTCGCTATTCCAACGATACCATTCGTGATGTATCGGTTTTGGTGGAACGCCACATGTTCACAACCGACGTCGGGCCGAAAGGGTTACGACGTTTCATTCGTCGAGTCGGTCAGAGGTTGATTCCGGACCTCTTGGATCTGAGGCGGGCCGATGTAATTGCTCAGGGAATGGGCGGGACGACTGAGGATGTTGACGAGATGCAATTGGCGATTAAGGCCGAAATTGACCGGAAAGCCCCCTTTGGCCGATCGGATTTGGCGATTAATGGCCGAACGATAAGAAAATTGCATAAACTTGAAGAATCACCTTTAATTGGGGCAATAATTGATTATCTTCTCGAAAAAGTCTTGGACAACCCGGACGAGAACGAACCGGAGATTCTGAACCGACACGTTAGTGAGTATTTGAATGATAGAAATATTGGAAAATAAGGTTAATATATATAAAGTATTTAATCCAAGGCATGGAGTGGATTGATGAAAGTTCATGAGTATCAGGCAAAAGAGATATTTATCGCCGCCGGAATCCCGGTTCCGCCGGGCCGAATCGCGACGACCGTTTCCGAAGCGGTTGCCATTGCCGATGAGATAGGGCGACCGGTTATGGTCAAGGCTCAGGTGCATGTTGGTGGTCGTGGAAAAGCGGGCGGTGTCAAGTACGCTGAAAATTTGGAAGCGACCAAAATTTGGGCCCAGCGAATTCTGGAATTGACCATTAAGGGATTACCGGTCAAGAAAATTTTGGTTACCGAGGCGGTTGATATAACCTCAGAAACGTATCTGGGGATTATTCTTGACCGCGTCACCAAAAAACCGGTTATCATGATTTCAGCCGCTGGCGGAATTGATATCGAAGAGGTCGCCGCCAACACGCCTGAAAAAATTCACAAATTTGCGGTTGATCCGGAACTCGGACTGAGACCTTTTGAGGCGCGCAACTTAGCTTACAAAATCTTTCGTGATATCAAATTGGTGCGTCAGGTTGCAGATATTATCCTGAAGCTGTACGACGTCTTCTGGAAAGTGGATGCTTCATTGGTTGAGATTAATCCTTTGATCACGACTCCGATCAATGAGGTCATCGCCATTGATGCTAAACTTAACATTGATGACAACGGCTTATTCAGGCATAAAGAGATTGAGGATATGCGCGACCTTGATGCCGAAAACGAGTCGGAGATTGAGGCTCGTGAGGCCGGTTTGAGTTTTATCAAACTTGATGGTAATATCGGATGTGTCGTCAACGGTGCCGGATTGGCGATGGCGACGATGGATTTGGTCAAGCATTACGGTGGCGATCCGGCTAACTTCCTGGATATTGGTGGTTCGTCAAACCCTGACAAAGTATTGACAGCGATGCGAATAATTTTGCGGGACACCAACGTACGGGCGATTTTGATTAATATCTTTGGTGGCATCACCCGCTGTGATGATGTTGCGACCGGAATCGTAGCCGCCTACAAGGAGTTGAAACCGGAGATTCCAATAGTGACCCGGCTGACCGGCACCAATGCCGCACAAGCTAAGAAAATTCTCAAGGAGATTAATCTTCCGACCGCTCCGACTCTTGACGAGGTTGTCAAAAAGGCGATTAAACTGGCCGGACTGGATGAGGACTAAGGAGGATATATGGCAATATTCATAGATAAAAAGACGAAATTGTTGGTGCAGGGGATCACCGGAAGAGATGGTTCGTTCCACGCCCAGCAGATGAAAAAATACGGTACCAATGTGGTGGCCGGAGTGACTCCCGGAAAGGGAAGCACCAAAGTTGGCAACATTCCGGTTTTTAATTCGGTTGCCGATGCTATCAAGGAAACTAAAGCGAACTGTTCAGTGATTTATGTTCCGCCTCCGTTTGCCGCCGATGCGATTTACGAAGCGGTTGACGCTGGTATCAAGACGATCGTTTGTATTACTGAAGGAGTTCCGGCCAATGATATGATGAAGGTTTATCATTATGTCAAGGAGCATGGGGCGCGCCTGATTGGTCCCAATTGCCCCGGATTGATTTCGCCGGAGTTGTCCAAGGTTGGGATCATCCCCGGCAATATCTGTAAAAAAGGAAACATTGGCCTGGTCTCACGGAGTGGGACGTTAACCTACGAGGTTATCTTTGCTTTGACTAAGGGTGGAATGGGACAATCGACCTGTATCGGAATCGGTGGGGACCAAGTTATCGGGACCAATTTTATCGACTGTCTGGAAGCGTTTGAAAAAGACAAAGCGACCAAAGGGATTGTCATGATCGGTGAAATCGGTGGATCTGACGAAGAGGATGCCGCCGCCTACATCAAGAAACATGTGACCAAACCGGTTGTTGCCTTTATCGCCGGTCGGACCGCTCCTCCAGGAAAGAGGATGGGGCATGCCGGAGCGATCATTTCCGGTTCGTCCGGATTGGCGGCTGAGAAAGTTGCCGCGTTGAACAAGGTTGGTATTCCGGTAGCGATTTCTCCTATTGATCTTCCTCGGCTATTAACCGAAAGAGCAAAGGAGATGAAAGAAAAAGAGGCCGCGAAAAAGGCCAAGAAGAAGGCAAAGAAGGCAAGTAAAACCCCCAAAGATGGGATTGCTAAGAAGAAAGCAAAAAATTCCCCCAAAAGTGGGATTGCAAATAAGAAAGAGAAGAAAGAAAAGAAAAATAAGAAAAGTAAAAAATAAGTCTCAAGCAGGTTGGACATGATGTGGTGCGGAGCATTGATTGTACCGGATTTTGAAAAATTATGCCCACTCTGTTTGGCCGGTTTTCTAATAGTTAAACATAGCACGACCCAAAACGGTCTCTAGGAGTTGAATGATGGCTGAGGAAAAAACAGGGGATCAAGTGGAGCCGAAAAAAGTACGCTTTTCTTTTCAGGAAGGCAAAGGCCAGCCCCCTCTAAATTTGTACCTGCATTGGTGCAAAGCCTGCAATATCTGTATCGCCTTTTGCCCTCAAAAGGTTTTTGACCCCGACCGAGATGGCAAGCCGATTGTCGCCCGACCGGAACAATGTACGCAATGTGCCATCTGTTGGTTACATTGCCCGGACTTTGTCATAACTTCGAACTACAAGTGAGGATTGGATAATATGGCGCAAAGCAAGAATTCTGTCCGCCGGTTGGTTCAGGGGAACGAAGCTTCAATGCTGGGAGCCCTGTATGCCGGATGTAACTTTTTTGCCGGGTACCCGATTACCCCCTCGACAGAAATCGCCGAAGGAATGGCCCGGATGCTCCCCAAAAAAGGGGGGCGGTTTATACAAATGGAAGATGAAATCGGATCGATGGGGGCAATCATCGGCGCTTCAGCCGCCGGTGCCAAAACAATGACCGCAACCAGCGGCCCCGGCTTTTCTTTAATGCAGGAAAATATTGGCTATGCCTACATAACTGAAGTCCCCTGTGTTGTTGTCAATGTTCAACGGGGTGGCCCTTCGACCGGTCTGCCGACCAAAATTGGACAGCAGGATACGATGCAGGCACGCTGGGGAACGCATGGTGACTATACCGCTATTTCGGTTGCCCCGGCCTCAGTTCGGGAATGCTTTGAACAAACGGTCAAGGCCTTTAACTTTTCCGAGCGTTTCCGCACTCCGGTGACGGTCTTAAGTGACGAGGTTCTTGGACATATGCGCGAAGTTATCACTCTTCCTGAAGAAGGGGAGATTGAGATTATAAATCGTGAGAAGCCTGATGTCCCGGCCGAGTGGTACCATCACTTTGAAGCAACTCCCAATTTGGTTTCCCCAATGGCCGGTTTTGGTGAGGGGTACCGTTTTCATATGACCGGCTTGGTCCACGACCCTGAAGGTTTTCCGACCGCAGATACCAATGAAATTCGCAAAAAATTGAGTAAGCTGAGAAATAAAATTGTTCGCTTTTCTGACGAATTGGTCCAATTGGAAACGACCATGATGGATGATGCTAATATCGCTGTCGTTGCCTATGGTACCGCCGCTCGTGCGGCTCAACAGGCGGTGTTGATGGCACGCGATAAACGGATTCGGGCTGGCTTGATTCGTCCTATTACAATCTGGCCGTTTGCTGACGATCAGATTCGAGCTCTCCTCAAGGGGATCAAAACGGTTCTGGTCGTGGAATTAAACATGGGGCAAATCGTTCATGAAGTTGATCGGTTGGCGCATCGCCATTGCAAGGTAGAGAGCCTGAATCGGTTTGACGGTGAGGTCTTAGATCCCGTCGAAATCTTTAAACGCATTCTGGAGGTGAAATAATGCCCGCGACTGTTCAACCTTCTGACGTGGCCTATAATTATCTGCGGGTCAAGAAAAATTTCCCCAATGTCTGGTGCGCCGGATGTGGTATCGGTACCGTTATGGGATCGATTATCCGCGCTATCGACAAGCTGGGATATTCAAAGAACGATATCGCTTTGGTTTCCGGGATTGGCTGTAGTAGCCGGTTGCCGGTTTATTGCGATTTTAATACACTGCACACGACGCATGGTCGGGCGATCGCTTTCGCCACCGGAGTCAAATTGGCCAAACCACACATGAAAGTGATTGTTATCACCGGCGATGGTGATGGATTGGCGATTGGTGGGAATCACTTTATCCATGCCTGCCGACGTAATATCGATATTACGACAATTCTGATTAATAATCATATCTACGGTATGACCGGCGGTCAGTGTTCACCAACGACGGCCCATGATAAAAAAGCGACGACCGCTCCGTATGGCAACCTGGAAAACACTTTTGACGTTGCTCAATTGGCTCAGGCGGCCGGTGCCTCTTTTGTGTCCCGAAGCACGGTTTATCATGTCCAACAGATGGATAAACTTATCGGGCTGGCGCTTGAGAAAAAGGGCTTCTCACTTTTTGAAGCGATCTCTAATTGTCATACTTATTATGGTCGTCTCAACAAAGAGGGGGATGCCGTTTCGATGATTCAGGATATGAAAAAGATCGCCTTACCAATTAAAGCGGCCAAGGTGCTCCCTCCCGAAAAAACCAAGGGTAAACTCCTTACCGGTGTTTTGTGGGATGTTGAAAAGCCGGAGTTTTGCTCCGAATATCAAAAACTTATCGACAACTTTAAGGATGAGCGGGAGAAAAACAATGCCTGATACCACTCAGAAAAATGACGAAAAAAAGAAAAGCGGTAAACCCGGCAAAGTTGTCAGAGGTGAGCGGTATGAAATCCGTTTCTCCGGATCGGGTGGACATGGAGTTATTCTGGCGGCGGTGATGATGTCTGAAGCGGCTGGCCGGAACCCGAAGCTGAACGTTATCCAGACGCAGAGTTATGGACCGGAGGCGCGGGGTGGTTCCAGTAAGGCGGATGTTGTCATCTCCAAGGAGACGATTTATTATCCAAAAGCGATGAAGCTGGAAATGCTTTTAGCCTTTACTCAGGAAGCCTGCGACAAGTATTACACCGATCTGAAACCGAATGGCCTTTTGGTTGTCGATTCCAATATGGTAACCAAGCTTCCGATTAAAAACAGTTTTGGCTTTTCATTCATCCGCATTGCACGGGAGCAAGTCGGACATCCGATGGTGGCCAATGTGATTGCTCTCGGGGCGATGGCCGCTTTGACCGGTTTGGTCTCCAGAGATGACTTGAAAGAGGTTATAAAAACTCGGGCTCCGCGAGGCACCGAAGAGAAAAACCTGAAGGCTGTAAAAATCGGATTTGATTTGGGCCTAAAAGCCCTGAAAGAGAAAATTGGATAATTTAAGGATATAATTCTGATGGAAAAAACATTAACAATAATCAAGCCCGATGCTACCGAAAGAGATCTGCTTGGACATATCTTGAATCGCTTTGAAAAAGCCGGATTCAAGATTGTCGAGATGAAGATGATGAATCTCTCCAAGGATGAGGCTGGTCGATTTTATGAAGTCCACAAAGAACGCCCTTTTTATGGCGAATTGACCGACTATATGTCATCCGGTCCAATCGTGCCGATCGTTTTGGAAAAGGATAATGCGATTGCCGATTTGCGCTTGTTAATCGGTGCTACCGATCCAGCCGAAGCGGCCAGCGGAACTCTGCGTGACGAAGTGGGTATGGATAAGGGAAGAAATTCGGTCCATGCATCCGATTCACTCGAATCGGCGGCAATCGAAATACCGTTTTTCTTCGGATAATACTGAATGACAAAAATTGCTTTTGGTTCTGAGGAACTGGAATTTACTATCGAACCAGGTGATTCCCTGATTGAGCGGGAACCGACCGATGATTTTCCACTGTGGAATCCAGACAAGCTAATTAGTCAGCTTGAAGCGGATCGTTTTGGCGATTTTTGTGCCGATGAGAAAATACTGATCATCGTAAATGATGCTCACCGGTCCACCCCGACCGGTGAAATCCTCTCTTTTCTCTACAAACAGTTTCCCGATCTGTCGGCCGATTTTATCGTCGCCTGTGGCAATCATCCCGCTCCATCGGATGAGGAGTTACAAAAAATCTTTGGCCGTTTTGAACTGCCTGCTGATACCAAAGTCATTATACATGATTCAAAAGACCAGGCATCTTTACGGGAAATTGGAGAGATAAACGGCTGTAAGCAGTTTCTCAACAAGCACCTGTTTAACTACAAAAAATTGCTTGTAATCGGATCGGTCGAGCCGCATTATTTTGCCGGATTCACCGGTGGTCGTAAAGCGTTCCTGCCGGGGTTAGCCGATTTTGAAACAACCCGTCGCAATCATGCGATGGCCGTATCCGACAAAGCGCAACCGTTGGCGATAGACGGAAATCCTGTGGCAGAAGATATGCAGAGATTTTTTGATTCGATTGATCTGCCGGACCTGTATTCGATTCAGGCAGTCGTCGGTCGTAAGCATGATGTTATCGATTGTTTTTGCGGAGATATTTCCAAGAGCTTCAAGGCGGCGGTACAGTTGGCCGAACAGGTTTATTCGTTTGCTACCGACCGACAATTTGATTTGGTCTTAGCCGAAATGCGACCACCATTGGACCGCAATCTGTATCAACTGCAAAAAGCACTTGAAAACTGTCACGCCGCCGTCCGTGATGGTGGGACGATTGTGGCTATTTCAAAATGCACCGAAGGGGTGGGCAACGACGAATTCTATCATCTGGCCGGAAAACTTCAGGATGGTGATACCGCTTTGTCTCATGCCGGGATGGATCAACCACCGATGGGAATTCATAAATTGTCTCGTGTTGTCAGGATGGGGCAGAGGATAACGGTTAAGACCTTAACCGGTTTGAAACAGGAAATAGTTGAGCAGGTCTTTTTTGAGTCGGCCGTTTCGATTGATGCTGAGATACAGAAATTAAGAAGCGAAGATAATAAACCGTTGAGTATTTTGTTGGTTCGGGATGCCGGACTGATGGCAGTAAAAGTGATTTTATAAGACAAGAGAAGAGGAGGCAGTAAATGAACAGGAAGATTGCTGTTATAGGAGCCGGTAATGTTGGTGCCTCGGCCGCTCAGTATGCCGCCGAAGCAAATTTTGCCGATGTTGTGCTGATTGATATTGTCGAAGGCTTGCCTCAGGGTAAAGCGCTCGATTTGACACAAGCCGGACCGGTCCGGGGTTACAACGGAATGGTGACCGGATCGAATAATTACAAAGATATCAAAGGGGCCGACGTCGTTATCATGACCGCTGGGATACCGCGGAAGCCGGGCATGTCGCGCGAGGATCTTTTGAGCATAAATGCCGGCATCGTTGCAACAGCGGGGAAAAACATCAAGAAGTATGCACCGAAGGCGTTTGTTATTGTTGTTTCCAACCCGCTTGATATAATGACTTACCACATGTGGAAATCAACCGGATTCCCGGAAAACCGAGTCGTCGGTCAGGCTGGCGTTCTTGACTCGACCCGCTTCCGTGCTTTTGTTGCGATGGAGTTGGGTGTTGCGATGCGTGATGTCAACGCTATGGTGCTGGGTGGTCATGGTGATACGATGGTGCCTTTGCCTCGTTACACAACCGTTAATGGCGTTCCTATCAAAGAACTTATTCCGGCCAAACGGATCAAAGAGATCTCCGACCGGACCTGTGGTGGTGGTGGCGAAATCGTCAAACTGCTTAAAACTGGTTCTGCTTATTATGCTCCGGCCGCATCATCGGTCGAGATGGCTCGCGCTATCATGTGCGATGAGAAGCGACTTTTGCCCTGCTCCTGTCACCTTTCCGGGCAGTATGGAATTAAAAATATATACATCGGCGTTCCGGCCATTCTGGGCGGAGGCGGCGTTGAAAAGATACTTGAACTTCAACTGAACAAAAGCGAACTTAAGGCGCTCCAGGCTTCGGCCAAGAAATATCAGGGCGTTCTGAAAGAAATCGGATACTGAGGAGGCCAACGTGGCACCAAGATTCAAAAAAATTGTAATACCTGAGGACGGACAACGGATAACGATCAAGAATAAAAAACTCTCGATTCCGAATCATCCGATTATCCCGGTTATCGAAGGTGATGGCATCGGTCGTGATATCATGAAAGCGACCCGTCGCGTTCTTGATGCGGCTGTCGAAAAATCGTACAAGGGCAAAAAGTCTATCAAGTGGATGGATGTTTATGCTGGGGAAAACGCTTTTGAAAAGTACAAAGAGTGGATTCCGCAGGAAACCTTTGATGCGATTGAACATTATTATGTTGCTCTCAAGGGACCGTTGACA
>JAUUYJ010000371.1 GCA_030588275.1 Candidatus Zixiibacteriota bacterium
ATTTCCATTCCTCGCCGGGGGTCCCGCTCAGTCTGCAAATTTACTCCCAGCGACTGGCATATTCCGGCCAAAAGGTCAAGGATCATCTGTTGATCATCAATCGCCAAAATCTCAAAAACCCGACTCTCTTTTTCTTCGGAAACGGTGTGGGAAGGATTGGAGCTGATTGAATCCAACGGAAACCGAAAAGAGAGATATGTCGGCTGGCGTCCAAAACGGTCAAAGGAAACCTCACCCCGATTTTCGACCAAAACGGCAACCATCGATTCCTCAATTAAATTACGAGGCATAACATCAGGGTCACCATATTCGAGATTGGCCGCATCGAAGTGCCCCGGTCCTATACCGGTTCCTCGGAACAAGGTTATATAAAAATACCGATCATCCAGATCAGATTTAATAACAACCTCTTCTCCCTCGGCGACAAAATTGACAAACCGATTCAAAAGGGATTTTATGACGGGCCATAAATCTTCATTAAATGGAGACTGATTTTTCAGGTCTGAAAACTCGCGGCGAAGCATAACAGCTTTGTTATCTTCAAACATAAATAAATTGCCGGTCACTTGCCGCTGACTCAGATAAATATCAAGCTCGGTCCAAAAACTGGAGGCCGATTCGTTTCCGTCCAGCACCGGTTCAGAGATATTGGCCTGTACAGTTTTAATTACCTCAGCCGCCGACTCAGCCGCCTTTAATATCTCTCCGGCGGTATATCGAGTTCGTCCCGAAATATCCGATTGACGCTCCAATAGCTGGGCTCGCCCAATTACGGTCGCCAGCTCGTTATTAAGCCGATTGAGGATATGCCCACCACCGGGCCATGTCTCAGCCGCCATCCCTTCTAACGATTTTGACTCCATCCCAACCAACGACATTCTGATCGATAAAAGCTGACAAGCCAAAAGCATCATCCCTCTGGTGCGGGAATCAAAATCCTGACCAGTGCTATGGTCAAAAAGCGCCATAACGGCAACCGTTTTATCAAGGTTTACAATCGGAATGAATAGTTGATAATCCGGTATCCCATTTTCGCCAAAAAGAACCGCCAGAAGATCACGATTAGCCGTATCAAGGTCGCCCCAGGCAGAATGCACCTGCTCCCGACCAGTCAGTTCCAAAATCTCTCCGGTGGCGGCCGCCTTACCGATCGGTCCCTCACCCGGAAGGAGGCGATGATCGGAGATCAGATCGCAATTAACCCGAAATCCCTCGACAGCCTTAAATTCCATTTTGCTGTTTGGTCCAAAAATGACAGCCGAAGTACCGTCCAAGAGGATTTTAGATGACTCCTCAAGAAAGAGCCTAAAGGTCATTGATTGAGATGTCTCGACGTTGATTTTCAGAATTTTCAAAAGGGCTGTAACCGCCCGCCAGGTCAATTTTTCAGAAGCAATCATGTCAGACAAGTTCAGCGCCGTTTTCATTACTCCGGTATGCCCACCAATATCGGCGAGGAAGGGATCATTCAGGGGCAAATTATTACCACCCGCCTCAACCAGTAAAACAAAATCACCCGGTCGCCAGGCCGTGAAGGGGCAAACCAAAGTTGATCGACTGATATAAATATCCCCACTCGATCTTTTTGCCTCCTGATTAAGAACAATCATCTTATCCTTGCGGACCGCATCAATCACCGCAACTCGATAAGATTCATTTTCCGAAAAACCACCACCCTCTCCATCAAATCGGGCCACTTCAGAAAGAGATCCCTGACTCACTCGCATCACTCTGACGGTTGGGAGCTTATACCGCTCAACCAGATATCGGCAACAGGAGACCATCGTCTCAGTCTGCTTATTCAGATCGGTCAATGGTTCCATAACTGAGACCAACCCATCCAGACGCTGGGCATCATTGTCAATCAGTTGTGTAAGTTTATTGACCTCCCGGCTCATCCGGTTGACCTC
>JAUUYJ010000046.1 GCA_030588275.1 Candidatus Zixiibacteriota bacterium
CGGCTCTGCGCAAAGAACTCTTACCCACGTTGATAGACAAATGGCTTCTGGGGGTAACCGAAGTTTGCGGCCACAAAGTTATCGCCATCGATTATTCCGAGGGAGATTTTACTGAAGCCAGAGAGGCCGCTTTGGGTATAATAAGCAGAGAGGAAATTATCGCACTTTTCGGTTGTAATGATAAGATTTTGGTAGCTGTCTCAGAAAATCATCCGCTATCCGCTTCGGATATTTTGAAACGGATTATGAACAAGCTGGGTGGTCGAGGCGGAGGCTCGAATCAGTTGGCTCAGGGAGGCGGATGCTCGCCGGCTGAGATCAAAATTTTAATTGCTGACCCGAAGTGGATTTTTGATATATAGCTGATGCGTAAAATTTGGCCAATAATATGTTTTGCTATTCTTATTCAGCTATTATTCAGTAATGCCTATTCTGAAAAACGATCCCTTTACATCGATAACGCAGATAAACTGGATTGGATCAAGACCGATAGTGGAATGATATCGTATGGGGTTGGGAACGTCCGTCTGCGGCTTGATTCAACCTGGATACATTCCGACACCGTCTTCTGGAACCATGATGCCGGAGTTATTAAGTTCTTTGGTCATGTCGATGCCTTTGATTCGACGCAAAGAATTCTGGCCGGACGGATAACTTACTTCGATCATGATTCTACGCTGGTAGCTGAGAAAAGCGTTATCATGATGCAGTACGCCGATTCTATCAGGACCGAATCAAACTACGCCGAATTTGACCGGAAAAATGAGGTTGTTATCCTTGAAGGATCACCGGTGATGTTTTTGAACTATCCCGATCTGGCTAATCTGGTCGAGATCAGAGGGAAAAGTTTGACCTTCTTTAGTGATACCCAGGAGGGGATGGCGGAAGAAGATGTTGTGATTGTTCATCGCAATACGATTGCAACCAGCGATTGCGCCGAGTTCTACCCAAGGAAAAACATGCTTACTTTGATCGGCTCGCCGCATGCCGTACGCGATTCTTCGGTCCTGGATGGGGACCTGATGCATATCAAATTCAACGATGATGAGCTTGAGAAAATTGATGTCTTTGGTAATGCAACCGCCCTCTTCAGTGAGGAGGCCGATTCGACCGATGGACAGGCTGGCGGTCAGTCAAAGCTGGCCGGGCAAAATGTCTCATTTTATTTTCAAGGGGATGAGGTCCGACTAATTGCCGCATCCGGTGCGGCCAGTTCAGAGTATTACCCTTCCGTCGCAGATACAACCGGAGCTGGAAAAAATATTGTTTCCGGTGATTCCATTAAGATATTTGTAAATTATAGAAAGGTTTCAAAGATTGATATCAAGGGGGGAGCGGAAGGGATTTACATAACTCAACGAACCGTTGACTCAACCGATCAGACCGCATCCGATTCAACTTCCGCCGATTCGATGTCGGTCGCAACTGTTGAACCGGTTGCCGATTCAACATTGTTCGATTCTGTCCTGGTTCGCACCGATTTATCACTGACCTCTGACTCTACTGACATGGAGATGACCGATTCCTCCATTGTTCTAAGTGGTATCGTTGAGGACAGCATTTATTATACTGGCAGTTATCTGGAGTATTTTGCCAAAGAAAATATTCTGCGTATTACCGAAGGGGCAAATGTGCGTCAGGACAAAATGGAGCTTGAGGCGCATCGTATCGATTATGCCCTGAATGATCGGGTCGTATTGGCACAGGCCAAAGCAGATACCGTTGACCTTGCCCTCGACTCAATTCTGATTGTTCCGTTATCCCTGAAAGATGGAGCCGGGGAGATCCTTGGCTCTCATTTGGTCTTTAATGTTGATACCAAGAAGGGAATCATCAGAGATGCTACGACCGCCTTTGAGAAGTCTTATTATCGGGGCAAAGATTTATACAAGGAGGAAGAGGAAGTTTTTTATGTTGAGGATGGTCGTTTAAGTTCATGCGATCTTGCCGAGCCGCACTTTCATTTCCGCGCTACTGAGATGAAATTAGTCAATAATGATCGGGTTATTGCCCGTCCGGTGCGGTTGTATATCGAGACTCTTCCGGTAATGATCCTGCCATACTATGTGTTCCCCTTAAAGCGGGGGCGGCATTCCGGGATATTACCACTTAAGTTGGGAAGTTTTGAGGCTGGTAATCGGTATCTGGGAAACCTCGGTTATTACTGGGCCGCGTCGGAATATTGGGACCTGCAAAGTTCGCTCGATTTTTATGAAAATATCGGATTTACCTTTAATAATAGGATTCGATATAATAAGCGGTATAAATATTCCGGATCACTCTCGGCTAAAGTGACTCGGGAACGGGAGGAATTCGCCTCGTCGGTTCGGCGGAAAGATCGTTGGGAGATTCGGGGGGATCACAAGCAGACTTTGCCATATGAGATTGATTTTGGAGCCAGCGGACAATTTATTTCTGACAACAGCTTTTACACCGACTATTCGATTGATCCTGATGATCGCTTAAATCGGAATATTATCTCAAAAGCGAATATGTCCAAGAATTTCGGGTGGGGCCGAATGTCACTCTCGTTTAATCATACCGATAATATCGACACCGATTCGCGCAGTAGCAACCTTCCCAGCGGATCGTTCTCGGTTCCTGGATTCCATCCGTTTGGGAGCGGCAAAAAGGTGGATGGAAAGACGATTAAGAGCTGGTATAATAAATTCTATGTCAGCTATAGTAACCGCTTTCGCATGTTCACCAGTCGCGCCAAGCTTGAAGATGGGTCCAATACGCGCAAGGAGTATGGCTATGTAGATCACTCCTACTCCATTAAAGCTCCACAGACACTCTTTACTCATTTGACCCTGACCCCTTCGGCGTCGTTTAAGGAGACCTGGTATTACATATTGAAAACGGACCAGGCTCATGCCTTTGGCATTCCAGGAGATCGTTCTTACCGCAGGGCATCAGTGTCGGCTGGTTTGTCATCTTCGACAAAATTGTATGGCACCTTTCCGGTCGGCCTGTTTGGTCTGGAGTCACTGCGCCATGTCTTATCACCCACCGTTGGATTCAGTATGGCCCCGGCAATCACCCAAAATAATGCCGTCAAGTCATATGTCGGAGTTGGAGGTGGTGGTGGGAAATCCAAGACAATGACATTTGGATTGAACAACCTGATCCAGGCAAAAGTCAAAAGTGGTGAAACGGAGCAGAAACTGGATATCCTCTCGATCCGATCATCAACCCGTTACAACTTTGAAGCTACCGGTCGTAAATTTTCCGACCTCACAACCTCGATCTCATCCGGTCTGCTAAAAAAGCTAAATCTTAGCGGAGGAATGACGCATGAGTTGTATAACGAACGGGACGAATTGATCTGGAGATCACCACGTCTAAGATCATTCTCACTCAACGGTTCTATTCAGGCCAAAGGATCGGTGGCTGACAGTTATGCCCATGACCGCCTTGATACCGGCATTGATGAGGATACTTTATCCGTTTTTGACGACACCCAGAACAGGTCAACCGCCTCTTCCAGATCAACAGATAAAACGACATGGAATATGAACCTGAGATATGCCTATAGTGAAAGCCGGTCGCTGGGAACAATTACCAGTCGGTCTCACTTTGTGACAATCACCGGTAATATGGATTTGACGCCAAATATAAAAATTAAGTATTCCCAGCGGTACGATTTCATCCGGCATGAGACGATTGAAAAGAGGATAGATATTTATCGTCAGATGCATTGTTGGGAAGGGCAGTTTTTCTGGATACCTGAAGGATCGCGCCAGGGTTTTTATTTCAAAATTAATGTCATTGCCATACCAGATATTAAGATTGAAAAATCAGAATCGGGACTTCGGGGAGCCCTTTTAAATCGCTGATTGAGGAACGCACCTGCCGAAAAAGCTGTTATTTATGCAATAATTCGAGGTATAGGCGAAAAAGGTTGAGTTTTTAAGGTTTTTTATCATTTTC
Organism: Candidatus Zixiibacteriota bacterium; assembly: GCA_030588275.1. Taxonomy (GTDB): domain Bacteria; phylum Zixibacteria; class MSB-5A5; order GN15; family JAAZOE01; genus JAUUYJ01. The sequence goes on from JAUUYJ010000046.1 coordinate 3,934, forward strand.
TGGCTTGTTTTGTTTTTTTTAAATTGACAATCGTTTTAATAAACGAATAGATTCCCGGCGAAAGATATTTTAACCGTTATCAGATAACATTAACCCATGGAGGAATCTGATGAAGAAGGACAAACTGATTGAAAAAATGGCCAAAGAGGCTGGCATAAACAAGAGACAGGCTACAGATTGTCTCAAAACTTTCTTTGGTTCGGTAACTGGCGCTCTGAAGAAGGGGCAAAAAGTTAGCTTTGTTGGATTTGGTACTTTCTCAGTCACAAAAAGAAAAGCCCGTATGGGACGCAATCCGCAAACAGGAGCTGCTCTGAAGATTCCTGCGGCTCGCGTACCGAAATTCAAAGCTGGCAAGACTCTCAAAGACGCCATCAAGCGCTAATTTCAGGCTTAGGCTTGGTTTAAAAAGGCAGGGTTTTGACCCTGCCTTTTTCTTATTCTTCTACGCTTCTTTATTTTCTCTTCGGCTCTTTTTATGTTGACGATTTTACCGCTGGACCTGTACATTTTCAACTGGACTACAACAATGAATCAAGAACGCAAAATACAGATAATCGGCGTCTTACTCTTCAGTTTTTCGCTCATGTTTATGATCAGCCTGTTTGGGCATGATATATCTGATGATGCTCTCTTGACTTCTGATGAAGCGGCTTATGGCAATCCGATAACCATAGAGTATGTTAATCCCGGTGGCATGATGGGGGCGTATCTGAGTTACCTGTCACTGTTTTTCCTGGGCTGGACCGCCTATTTTGCCGGGCTGTTTTTGACCGTCCTCTCATTAAAAGTTATTAGGTGGAAATTAGCAGAAAAATTCATCAAGCATGCCGGGATGCTCTGGATTGTTTCATTTTTGACTTTTGTCCTGTTTGATATCCCAGACGTACCGCGCAAAGATTATCTGGTCGAACTACCGGATGGAGTCGGGGAACTGGGCCAGATGGGGCTCAGGTTTACCATCCATTTTATTGGAAAAACTGGCGCATATCTGATTACCATCACCGCTTTGGTTTGTGCCTTCCTGTACTATGCTTCGATATCGCATCGCTTCCGTAATCTGGTCGAGGGGATGCGTCAGTTGATTTCAAACTGGTCGCCCAATTTACTCGCTCAGATATCAGAATTTACCGACTGGGTTAAAGGTCGTTTGGGAGGAACAGAATCGTTTGAGGATGACGAAGAAGAGGAACTTCCAAAGCCGAGGCGCCAAAGAAGAAGCAAGGCAAAACCGAATCATGGTGGCAAGGAAGCGACTACGAGGGGTATGGAGCCTGGTCCACCTGAAAAGGATCGGGTCATCGCACCGGAGAATCGACTCCCCTTAGGCCCGGAAAAAATGAGTAATGGCAAGAAAGTTGTCCTGCCACGAGGTGGTGAGGATCTCGACGATGCGGGTCGTCCGGGGATGATTACCAGTAACTTTCAGCAACCAGGTGTGGAGCTTCTAAATCTGCCGGTCGATCGGGAGCCATCTTTTGATCAATCGGAGCTAGAGGATACGGCCAAGCGGTTGCGCGAAACGCTGGAAACTTTTGGCGTTGGTGTATCTGGTAGTATCGAAATGTTTCCCGGCCCGATTATAACACGCTTTGAGGTCAAACCTGCCGCCGGAGTAAAAGTTAATCAGATCGCCAATCTTTCAGATGACCTGGCTCTTAACCTTCGGGCCCGCTCAATAAGGATTGTCGCTCCGATTCCGGGTAAGGCGGCGGTTGGAATTGAGATACCAAACCACAAACCGCAGATGATATACTTGCGGGAGATTATAGATTCTGATGAATTCCGAAATAACAAATTCCAATTACCTTTGGCGATGGGCAAAGATATTACTGGCAAACCGGTGATTGCCGATTTGGCCGCCATGCCTCATTTGCTAATTGCCGGAACGACCGGTTCGGGAAAATCGGTCTGTATGAATGTGATGATCACTTCACTAATTTATACGCTACACCCTGACCGCTTACGTTTTGTCTTCATCGATCCTAAAATGCTGGAGCTGACAATATATAAAGGTATTCCTTATCTGGAAGATAAGGTTGTCACCCAGCCTAAGCAGGCGGAGCGGGTTCTAAGTAATATTGTAATTGAGATGGAACGACGCTACCGCAAGTTAGCATCGGCAACGGTGAAAAGTATTGTTGATTATAATAATAAGCAGGAATTAGAAAAGGACAAACTCCCATACATTGTGGTGATTATTGACGAATTGGCTGATCTTATGATGTCGTCTCAATCGGGGCGGATTGAACTTCTGATTACCCGATTGGCGCAGATGGCCCGCGCCGTCGGGATACATCTTGTTCTGGCAACCCAACGTCCGTCGGTTGATGTAATAACCGGATTGATTAAAGCCAACTTCCCATCGCGAATCGCCTTTCAGGTTCCATCCAAGACCGATTCACGGACAATTTTGGATGGCAATGGGGCTGAGAAGCTTCTGAAAAATGGTGATATGCTTTACCTTGAGGTCGGTGCGCCGGAACCGGTTCGTCTTCATGGACCTTATATTTCGGCTGGTGAATCGGAAGCATTGGTGAATTTCTTGAAAGGGCAGGAGTTTAGCCAGAATAAGGTTCAGGAGGTTGAAGCAGAAGCGGAAGAGAAATCACAGATGCAACAGTTCTCCGATCCGGTCTTGATGGAAGCGATTGAGATTGTCATCCGTCAGGGGCAGGCTTCGGTCTCTTTGTTGCAACGAAAGCTGGGGGTTGGTTACCAGAGAGCGGCCCGGATAATTGATGACCTCGAAGAGATGAAAATCATCGGTACGTATAATGAATCGAAGGCACGGGAAGTTCTTGTTGATCAGGCCTTTCTCGACAATATCAAAAAGAGCAAATTTATAAAAGCCTGATCCGGCCCATCTCCGTATAAGTATAATATGTGGCGAAATAATATATTGATATCGTTGCCGATCTTCTTGATCGTTCTGTTTTCTCCTCTGCATGGAGAAAACAGTTCATGCCCGTCTCTTTCCAAGTTACGTTTTTCATTTGAAAAAGAGCCATATGTAAGTTTGAATTTCCACCAGTACACTCACTCTGAGATATTTGAGTCGGTTGACAGCCTTGTTGGAACACTAAAGGCTGACCATAATGGGCGATTTAGATTATCGCTATACGATCACATCGGCCTGTTTCAGGAGTTGGTATGTGATGGAGTAAGCTATTGGAGTTATTCGGTAGCCAACAATCAAGTTATACTATCAGGAGTTACCGACCGCAATAGTTGGGACCCGCTGACGCTATTATATGATAAAGATGCCGTTTACAATTGTGACGAAGAAAAGTTGACCGGAGATCAGGGAGCATCGACCACTTTTAAAATGGTTGCACGCGATAGCACTTCAAGTCCACAGGTGTTTTTTTTGGATGTAACCAGTCGCGCGTATATCCCCCAGGCAATCAAATATTTCGACGACAATAATTCTCGTATCGAAATTTGGATTTCAGACTTTGTTCGGCTGGAAAGATTACCCGATTCTCTGTTTCAATTCTATCCACCTATCGGGGTTGAAATCATAGAACTGCCATGACTCGTTTTTATATCCACAAATTGGGCTGTCCCAAAAATGATGTCGATGCCGATTACATCGCCGGCTATTTGATTAAAAATAATTGCCAGTCAGTTTCGTCTCCTGAAGAGGCAGACATTTTGATTGTCAATTCCTGCGGATTTATCCAATCGGCCAAAGAGGAGTCGGTTAACAGTGTTTTGGAATTGGGACAACTGAAGATAAAAAAACCCAATCTGAAATTGGTTATTACCGGATGTTTGGCCCAACGGTACGCCGAGCAGTTAAAAAAAGATATTCCAGAGCTGGATGGTATCTTTGGCGTTGACGATTTCAGAAAAATCACCAGCCTCATTGGTTCTGATACTGACCGCATCGCCGCCGTTAAAGTGAATCAGACAAAATATCGGGAGTACGATTTTGATCGGGTCGTCGATTCTGATCAGGTTTTTGCTTATCTAAAAATTTCAGACGGTTGCGACAATCGGTGTAGCTATTGCGCCATTCCTGATATTCGGGGTAAATTTCGGAGTCGCACAATTGAGTCTGTTACTGAGGAGGCGCGCTTTCTACTGGATCAGGGGAAGAAAGAGATTATCCTGGTTTCACAGGAGACGACGGCGTACGGTCGAGATATTTATGGTAAGCCGGAGTTAATTAAGCTCCTGGAGGCGTTTGAGAAGCTGACTGGTGATTTCTGGGTCCGTATTATGTATCTGCACCCGGCCCGATTGCAGACTGCAATGATCGACTATATGATTGACAATCCTCGCATATGTAGCTACTTTGATTTGCCGTTGCAACATATCAATAATGACATCTTGAGAGCGATGGGAAGGCAGGTAAGTCGGCGGGAAATCGAGGCTTTGTTGAACTATATAAGAGAGCGGTCGCATGAGTGTGGGATTCGAACAAATTTTATCGTTGGATTTCCGGGTGAAACCGATCAACAGTTTGATGAGTTGTATCGATTTGTCGAAAAAGAGCGCTTTGATAGGATGGGAAGTTTTGAGTACTCTGCCGAAGAATCAACCAGGGCGGCTGAAATGAATAATCAGGTTGATCCCGAAATTCGCCAATCTCGATACCACCGGTTGATGGAACTGCAAAGAGAGATCGCTTTTGAGGAAAATGAGGCGAAGATCGGCAGATCAATGCAAGTTCTGATTGAGACGGTTTTGCCAGCCGATAATCGTTGCGTCGGACGGACCAGCTTTGACGCTCCTGAAGTAGATCAGGGAGTCATTATCAAGGGGGCTCAAATTGCTCCAGGGAGTTTTGTTTCGGTCAAAATTACTGGATTTGACGGGTATGATTTACTGGCCCAAGAGGATTTGTCATGAGTCCCGGTATGACCCTCGATAAAACCGGCCTGTTTATCTCAAAACCGATCGCGACTATGCTGGTTCTGATCTATCTGCTCCAATCAACCCTGCTGATATTTCTTATCAAAGATAAATACGAACTACACAAAATCATCGACTATCAACGGGCTCGGCTGACTGACATGGAAGAGAAGTTAAAAATCTTTCAGGTTATCGAAGATTTTCAAATTGGCTTCACCGATCAGGAAAAGGAACGATTGGCTCGGGTAATCTTTGAGGAGAGTAATAAATATACTTATGACCCGCTATTGATTATGGCCGTTATACTGACCGAATCGACCTTCAAGAAAGGGCAGGTCTCCTCAGTCGGGGCTCGAGGGGTAATGCAGGTAATGCCGGCTACCGGTCGCGATCTTGCCATCAGGAGTGGTATGGGGTGGGACAATAGCGATCAGCTATTTGATCCGGTCAAAAACATTCAGTTGGGAACTCTCCATCTTTTTGAACAGATTATCAAATTTAAGGATGTCAAAAAGGGAATAATTGCATATAATCTGGGTGAGACCCGACTGCGAGGAAAGTTGCGGAATAACAAGCCGTTGCCGAGGCAGTATTATAGGCGCATTTGGGAAAATTATGGGATGCTGAAAGAGAAATATGATATTTAATTTCAAAAAATATACGATTTTAGCCATCGCCGGTATGATATCAATGGCTGTGATTCTCGCCATCCTTGGATGCGGTGGAATAACTATGAAAAATTATAATACGGCTGAGGAGCAGTATTATAAAGCACATCAGGAGTACCAGAAAAAGCATTACCTGAAGGCGATTGATGGTTTCCAGAAAGTCGTTTATAATTATAGCGGTTCCTCTATGGTTGATTCTGCTCAGTTTTTTCTGGCGATGTCATACTATAATCAGAAAGATTTTTATCTGGCGGCGGCTGAATTTGAGCGGCTTGTCTTAAATTATCCCGGTTCCCCATTTGTAGATGATGGGCAGTATATGTCGGGGTTGTGCTACTATAAATCGGCACCTGGTAATCATGGATTGGATCAGGAAGAGATGGTTCAGGCGATTGGGGCGCTAACCGATTTTGTGACCGATTATCCCGAATCTGACCTGGCTGATGATGCCAGAGGAACAATTCGATTGGCCGAAGAAAAATTGGCAAAAAAAAGATACGAGAATGGCCGAACCTATTATCGCCTCGGTCACTATGATGCCTCAGCCGTCTATTTTCAGCTCGTCATAGATGAGCATACTTCGACCGAGTGGGCGGCGCGTTCATTTTTCTTGATGGCTGAAATCGAGTACAAGAAAGAAAATTTCCAAACCGCAAAAGAAAAGTACAACAATTTTTTGATTGTATATTCCGAGCATGAGTATGTTGAGAAGGCACGAAAAAGGCTCCTTGGAATAGAAAAAGATCTTGCCGAAATCCAAGCGGAAACCAAGTAGCCCGACTGACGGCGGGAGCTGGGGCATCGTTGGGGGGAGTTTCGATCCGATACATCTGGGGCATTTGATAATGGCCGAATCGATCATGTCTTCTCTGAATGCCGATGGTATGATTTTTGTCCCAACTTTGTCTCATCCTCTAAAAACAAATGACACCGACAGGAGTTCATTTTCTGATCGTCTGGCGATGGTCGAAAAGGCGATTGCTCCCAATCCTCACTTTTTCTTGCAGGAACCACCCGGCGGACCTGGTTATACTATCGATTTGATTGATTATCTACGCAATCTGTTTTCGAGCGCCCGGTTGTTTCTGGTTGTTGGGTCCGATATTGTCCAGGAGTTTAGTTCATGGTATGAGCATGACGAGATTGAACGATCTATCAAAATCATTATTGCCACTCGCCCCGGCTTTGATCCTCAGACAAACAGTTCAATCTTAAGAGGAGCCGAGCGAGTGATGATTCCTCAAATCGATATCTCATCGACAAATATTCGCAGGCGACTCGCCAAGCGTCAATCGATAAAATATTTGGTGCCATCCATCGTGGAGCAGTTCATCATTGAAAAAGGGTTATATGGTGTCGGATAACAAAATTGCAAAAGAGAAATTAGCCGGGAAAACTCTTTATCTGATTGATGGATCGGCGATGATGTACCGGGCTTATTTTGCCTTTATTCGTAATCCTTTGATCAACAGCCGGGGAGAGGACACCTCCGCCACCTATGGCGTTGTTAACTCTTTAATGAGAATCATCAACCGGGAGAAACCTGATTATATTTCGATAATATCAGACACCAAAGAGCCGACCTTCCGCCACAAAATGTATGATCAGTACAAAGCGACCCGGTCCAAAATGCCTGATGAAATGATTGTACAGCTACCTCGCATACAGCAGGCATACGATGCTTTGTGTATTCCAAATATATCGCTGGTGGGGTACGAGGCTGATGACATCATGGCGACGCTGGCTCTTGAAGCGTCGGCGCACGATATGAATGTCTTTTTGGTAACCAGTGACAAGGATATGTTTCAAATCATCGACCAAAACATCAAAATGTATATTCCGCAAAAAGGTTCGACACCGCCGGTTGTGATGGATCGGGATGGGGTTAAAAACAAACTTGGTATCTTCCCCGAAGATGTCGTCGATTTTATGGGGATGACCGGGGATAGTTCCGATAATGTGCCCGGAATTCCCGGTATCGGTCCCAAGACAGCTTTGAAGCTGATGGAACAGTTTGGGAATCTGGATAAACTATTGGAAGGTTTTGAGTCGATCGCGGCCAAAGGGGTCAGGCAAAAAGTTGCCGACAGCCGTGAGATAGCACTTTTGTCACGACAATTGGTCAAACTTGATTGCGCCGTGCCGATTGATCAATCGGTTAGCGATTTGAAGTCAGCTCCTCCCGATAGAGAAAAAGTTCGTGAACTGTTTACCGAACTTGAGTTTCTCACGCTACTCAAAGAAATTTTAGGAGAATCTGCAAAGAATGATGCGGTTCCGGAGGTGGAAAAGCAGAAGGCTAACTATCGACTAATTGATACCACAGCCGAGTTAAAAAAGGTTGTCGCTGGTCTTTCCAAAGCGAAGGAGATCGCCTTTGATACCGAAACCGATTCGCTTGATGCTCTCAATGCCAAGCTGGTCGGAATCTCCTTTTCTGATCGGGTGAGTGAGGCCTGCTACATCCCGATCGGGCATGACGAATTGGCCGGAA
>JAUUYJ010000060.1 GCA_030588275.1 Candidatus Zixiibacteriota bacterium
CACCACCAAATAAGGCGATCCGGAATGGACCAGCCGCTATAACGCTCTGCGGGAATTCATAGATACTCCCTTCCGCCGTTGTTATTCGATGCGGCTTCAGCCGATCAGTTTTGAGCCCACCATGACCTCGAGGTGCTGGAAATACCGATGAATCGTAAAGATAACCGGCCTCGACCAGAGCTTCAAATAACCAGACGGTCGAAGCGGTCATCGAAAATCCGGCGGCGCGGTATCCATTAACCGGTTCGCCCGATATATCCTCAAGTATCTTTTTTGATCTTATGGCATCTTCAAAAAACTTCCTGCACCCAACCTGATAAGCGAGGAGATGATTGAACCCATGCGAGGCAATTTCATGGCCACGCTGTTGGGCCAACTTTACCAATTCTGGAAATTTTTGGGCGATCCACCCCAGGAAAAAACAGGTCCCCTTGATTTGATACTCCTCCAGAATATCCAAAAGTTTTCTAAAATTATCTGAGACATGAGAGGGAAGCGAATCCCAGGATTCTGGAGGGGCACCGTTTGGTATATCAAGAATATGAAACCAATCCTCGACGTCAATCGAAAACAGAGAATGACCGTTACCGTCTTTCAATTGCGGCCCGTTTTGTTAACTGTATAGAATTTTGGGAAATCACTTATGAATGCTTTGATCTCGTCCCGCACTCGGCGGTAGAAAGCCAGCGCCGCTTCTTCACTCGCGGCATTTTGGGCCAAAACTGGAGGATCGTCAAAACCGACATGGATCACTTTTGTGACTGAGGGAAAAACGGGGCAGGTTTCGTCCGCATGGCCACAAACGGTAATTACCAGGTCGAACAAAACATCGGCATGATCAGAGATTGATTGGGAGCGGTTGGCAGAGATATCAAGGCCGATTTCCTTCATTGCTTCAACGGCGCGGCGATCAATCTGTTTGGGTGCGGTCCCGGCTGAGAAAGCGACAAACTGCTGATTCCACTTGTCGTTTAATAGAGATTCCGCCATCTGGCTTCGGCACGAATTTCCGGTGCAGAGAAAAAGTATTTTATCCTTGGACGGCATCCTATCCCCTCACTAAAAACCGAACATATGACAACCGAAAACCGCTTTCTATAACAGGCTATTATGGCCTTTTTATATTACAATAACAACTCTATTCATATTTTACCGTTTGCTCGGCTATCTTATTTTGGTGATTGACAACACGAGCCGCGACAAAAAAGAAATCGGATAAACGATTTAGATATTTTAGGATAAACTGGCTTATTTCCACATCGCGCGATAACGTGACCAGTTCCCTTTCGGCACGGCGGCAGACGGTTCGGCTCAGTTGTAAACTGGCGGCGGCCCGATGCCCACCCCTTCCTCCCGGTATGATAAATTCCTTAAGCGGAGGTAGGGTCGCTTCGAGGTTGTCAATCCAGGTCTCTATTGAAGTAATATCTGTTTCTGATATATTTTTTATTTTCCCTACATCCCCTGTGGCGGAAGCCAATTCGGCACCGAGGACAAACAGGCGATTCTGGATTTTTCCCAGAAATGGATCAACAACGTCACCGCATTCAAATGAGCGAGCCAGGCCAACCAGAGCGTTCATTTCATCAACCGCTCCGCAGGTTTGCATCCGTTGATGATCTTTGGAAACTCGTCCACCACCCAACAGGGCTGTCTGGCCGCTATCTCCGGTTCGCGTATATATTTTTGGCATAAGAGATCTCCAAAATAGGTTGGATGGCGTCGGTAATGCCAACCATGCCGTTTGATTACAAATTATCAATCTGCTGAGACAGATAATATAAACAATTTGCCGAGCAAACAAAAGGCCGGAACGGAGTCCGGCCTTTTTGAACGGTTATTGTAAATCGGTTAGGGACAGCTTGGAGCCGGCCCATTTTTGAACACAAAATTTATCAGGAATACTGCATCACCAACATTGGCACTACCATCGCAATTGGCATCACCAGCTGAGAGCGGATCGGGTGCCGGACCGCTTCTGAAGACAAAGGAGATAATGAATACGGCATCACCGACATTGACGGTGTGATCTCCGTTGGCATCACCGACAACAAACGAGGGTGAGATAAAGGTAACCGCCCCATCAGCGATATGCGTACGCGGATCGCCGAGGTAGCGCCATGATGCGGTGTAAATCCGCTGGCTGGTATCGATCAGGCCAGCATATCCACTCAGGAACTGACTCGTAGAGACATTCAGCCGCATAACCTCACCGGTAAAAGACGGATGCGAAACCTCGACGACGCTTGAGATTGGAACAATCGAACCGTTGACAATAATCGAAGAGGGATCAACATCCCCGGCTATCTGGCCATCAGAAAAATCGCCCAAATAAATATTGACCGAGGAGGGATAGCTACCACTCAGATCCAGCGTATCCGGTGCAATCATGGTCGCTCCGGCCGGACCGGAGGTCAACAGTTCAGAGATCGCTTTTTGAAGGGCACCCTTAGCTGATGGTCGTTCCATAAATGATAACGGAATTTCAAAAAAGATATATTGATAGTCAGACCCGATATAGCGCCATCCGGTCACGCGCCCTTCGGTGAAGGGGAAGTTGGATTTTGAGTCATAGCTATAAAGTGGTTCGGATGGGTTGCCACCAACAAATAATGGGAAGCTGGGACAGGGAATCCCACCCGTTTCTATCCAGGGAGCAGAATGGCCGACGGCGGCCAGACTGTCCCAAACCAGATTGGGATAACCGCTGGCCAGACTGTGCGAACCGATCAGATCGGAGCTTAAGATGGTGGATGTCCAATCGCTTAAGTAATTTACACGACGATCAATATGGAAATATGATTTGTATCCATAATTGTATCCGCCTGTGGAAAAAACAATTGTGTCGGCGATGGCAGAGCCGGTTCGCAAATTTCCCCAGCGGCCAAAAATTATGACCTTCCCTCCTATCGATAAATAATAGTCGAGACTGTCAAGGATACCACCAAATGTCGCCGCATTGCCAAAATCATCCGCCCGGCCCGATTCTCCACCCAAAATTAAAAGTTCGTAATCAAGCATATCGGCCAGTTCAATGTTGCGGTTGTTGCCATAGGCCGAATCACTATAATAGTCGTAATCGTATCCGGCCAAAGCATCATTCAAGAACTCCCCGGTGACTGAGGCATCAACGATTTGCGGCGTCGCGTCGGCAGAACGATTGACCGCCAGAATCCGACCGGGGGTTAAAATTGCGGCGCGCGTTATTAAGGCAGAGCTTCCGACCGTATCGGAAATATTACCATCATTGTCAACCGCCACAACCAGATAACTGTGGGAGGTGTCTCCCAAGTCATAATCATTATCCAAATAAAATGTGTCGGTAATCACAAAGGGCAAGATATCGCCATCCCGTATCACCGTGTAATGTGAAAAATCTAATTCATCGTTACTGCCGGTCCAACTCAAGCGGATCGAGTGATATTCTGGCAGAGCCACAATATCATCCGGTGCTGAAGGGAGATAATAGGGCCAGCCCAATTCTTCATCGTAACCGATCGAACGATGCCCCGACTCGTCAATAGCGATGACATGGACTCGATACAAAAGTCCTTCGGTTAATCCATTAATAATTTTCGAGGTATCATCTTTGGAGGCAAAGACTGAATCCAACCCGGTCGCCGGCTCGGAATCGAAATAGATAATGAAGCTGTCCCGATTGTCTGAATCCTCATCGATCCAATTTACCTGAAGCGACTGACCGTCACCACCATCTCGCACCGATGTCAACCTTACCGGAAGGGGTGCCTTATCGATGGTATAGGCGGTCGCGGCGGTCGCCTTAATCATCCGCGTCATGTAATCGAAGTTGATATAAGAAGTGCTGTCCCGATACGAATGGTAAACGGTTGAAAAATCATATTCGGCGGCAAACAGGACATCGTATCCGTTTTGATCAAAAGCATGATGATCGGAGTTAGCGGCCATGCCACCGAGGACGCCGGTAATCCCAACCAGCGGTTCGGCAATTTCGCCCCATAGTTTAGCGTAGGCATTACGAACTCCGTGCATAATTTCGGCGAATGAATTGTTGGAGATATGCCCGATCATATCCATGTTGAGCATACAGACGATGCTGTCACCCCGTATCGCCGCATTATTGGCATAATGCCAGGCTCCGTTGAGGCCCTGCTCTTCGGAATCAAAGGTGACAAAAACAAAACTGACTTCGGTTTCGACGTTGGCCATGATACGGGCAATCTCAAGGACTCCACAGGAACCGGTTCCATTATCGTCGGCACCGGGCGAACCGGCGACCGCATCATGATGCCCACCGATAACGATATAACGATTGGGATATACCGTACCTTGTTTGCTGGCAACGACATTATAACAATTAACCCACGAGCCATTAACATAGGATGAAAAATAATCGGTGGTGGCGTTACCGTATCCAAATGATTGGAATTGGCTCAAAATCCAATCGCGGGCGGCATAATTACTGCCCGTCCCGGCCAGCCGACCATTGAACGCCTGAAGGGTATGAAGATATGAATAGACCGAGTCGTAGCTGATACTGTCGGTGAAGCCTTCCAGGATTTCAAGCGATCCCAGCGCCGACTTGTTGAAGAACATCGGTTCCTGATAAAATATTTTTAAATTCTCGTTTCGTATCGGTATCAATGAAGAGCCATCATCGAAAACGGCCAAATTCTTATCGCTAACCCTATAGAGTCGCAAACCATCTTGTTCATATATGACCGGCCAGCGATTTTTATTTGCATCATCCGGGCGATTATCAAACGCCAGACTGCTTTTGTCGAGATCGTTGGCGATCGGTTCAATCGTTAATCCGGAAACCGACAAAGCGGCCAACTGATGTTCGTCAGCTAAAACCAAATATCCGTCAACATGGCGTAAAATCGGTTCGACACCGATTTTCTCAAGTTTGGAAGCCTCCTGATGACTGGAGATTTTGACGCTGACAAGGTCATCCCCCACCGCGATGGAGGAGAAAAGAAAAATTAGGCAAATCATAAAACGGGTTGTAATCGACACGTTTGGCTCCTTATTAAGGCAAGAACTCTGGCGGTAGGGTCTCTATAATATACGTCAGAAACTTATTCTGTAAAGAAAAATTGCCGTACTGATAATTATTAAAAAACCGGGTTTCTATTACAAAACCCGGTTTAAATTAACTATTGAGCGGTTTGCCGGAGCTGTCAGTTCCCCGACTACTTTTCAAGGCAACAGGGAGCCTCGCCTCCTTTGAAGACAAAATTGATCAGATAGACCGCATCTCCAACGTTGGGAGTCGCGTCACAGTTGGCATCGCCGGACAGGTAAGGAAATGGGGAATCGCCACCGCCGAAAACAAAGCCGATCAGAAAAACGGCATCCCCAACATTTGCCGAACCATCGGTGTTAGCATCTCCCGCTTTATATCCGAGAACCGTCATTGGGGCTGAGATAAGATTGGTTTCCGATTCGCCGTTAAAATTCCAGGCCAGATCAAAGGTGAGATTGTGGTTGCAGACAAGGTCAGCGTATGATTGGGCCAATTGAGTTGAAGAGATTTTTATATTCAGCAGATCACCGGAAAAGTCGGGGTGGCTCGGTTCGTAAATGACTGAGCCCGGGACCAAGGTTCCGTTGATCAAAATACTGGATTGGTCAATCTCAGAGGCGGAACGGTTACCAGCCAGATTGCCCAGATAGAGGCTTACCGAATCATCCAGACCGGCCCAAATATCACAACTATCGGGGGCGGCAACCGTTGTGGCTCCGATAAATCCGTAATCAAGGACAGCCTTGGCCAGGGCAACCGATGCTTGTGATCGATCAATAAACGACAGCGGAAATTCAAAATAGGTGTACTGCCGTTCGGGATCGGTCGAACGCCAGGCGATTGGTTGTCCCTCAGTTATCGCCCCATTATCGGAACCGTTATAGCTGTAAATCAGCTCATAGTCAGATCCGCTCAGGGTTGGATAGCTGAGACAGGGGATGCCGCTCAGATCGGTGTATGGGAAAGAGTGAGAAACGGCAACGCTTGAATCCCAAGACAAGTCCGGATATCCGGGCAACAGGCTGTGCGCTCCAATCATGTCTGATGATAGTTCCGATCCGGATGATGAGGTCAGGACAAGATGCCGGATCTCAATATCGAAAATACTGTTATATAAATATCCCGGCGAAGAGGCATCATAATAGTAGTCGGTGCTGAAATCGACCTCACCCCATCGGCCAAAAATTATAACCTTACCTCCCAATGAGAGGTAAAATTCGAGGTAGTCGATGATCCCACCGCTTGACATATTTCCGATATCGTCGAGTCGGCCTGATTCGGCGCCAATGACGATCAATTCATAATCGAGGAGGTCGAACATCTCTAACTGGGCAACTTTATCCTCATCATTATCGGAGTGAGCACTATCGGAAAAATAATCCAAATCAAAAACGGATAACGCCTCCCTGAGAAAGTCGCCCGTTATCTGTTCATCAACCAAAAACTGCCCGGTCGAAATGTGGGAACGGTTGACGGCCAAAATTCGTCCTTCTTCCAGCGTTGCGGCTCGTGAACTGACCGGCGGTATTGAGACGGTGTCGGAGATATTGTTGTCAACATCAACGGCGAAGACAACATAGTCATGAAACGAGCCACCCAGAGCAAGATCAAGGTCGGTGAATGCGCTCTCCCCTACGATTATATCGGGCAATAAAGAACCATCTCGGACGATTCGATAATGACTCATATCTAATTCAGGATTGGGTGCCCAATCCAGCTCAATCCCTTCGTATAGAGGAACGGCGGTTAATCCGGACAGCCGGGATGGTATCGAATAGGGGCGACCGTAAGCTGACTGATAACTCAACGCCGAAACCCCCGAACTGTTGTATGGTAGAATAAATATTTCATACTCGTTCCCCTCGCTCAGGCCGGTCAGTAAAATATCTGATTGGCCGTTGGGAACGTAGATCGAGTCGTAGGTACTGAAGCCGTTGATAGCATAATACAGATATGAATGATCGATAATAGTCGGGTCCATCGAAACTGATTTTACCAATAGTGACTGGCCATCTCCACCGTCGATGACAGCGGTGATGATAGCTGATGGCGGTTGGAAGGCGACCGAGTAGGTTGTTGCCGCTGAGACGGCGACCAACTTGGTCATATACTCGAAATTCATATAGGTGGTACTGTCCTGGTTGGAATGATAGACCGAAGAAAAAATCCATTCGTGAATATTAGTGATATTAAAACCGTTCTCCTCGAATGGATGGTGATCACTGCCGGCATAAGAAGGCAACACTAATCCTACAATTCCAACAAGCGAATCAGCTAAATCGCTCCAGAGTTGAGAGTAGGTCCAGTCGTCTCCGTGATAAACAGCGGCCGTATCCTGATTTTCGTAATGACCGATCATATCCATATTAAGCATGAGAGTGATACGATCTTCATTGGCGGCGGCGGCGTTGGAGTAGTGCCACGACCCATACAGGCCGCGTTCCTCGGCATCAAAGGTCATGAATTTGAAGGTAACCGGAATATCCAAATCTTTCAGCACCCGGGCGATCTCCAGAACCCCTGCGGTACCTGAGCCGTTATCATCAGCACCGGGGGAGGTTCGAACGGCGTCGTGGTGCGCGCCGATTACAATCTCCCACTCCGGCTGAGTTGTTCCCACTTTGGTGGCGATGACATTTCTTCCCTGTGACCAACCTTCATAATCTTGAAACATGAAGGAATCGAAAACAACCGAATCATACCCGAACGATTCGAACTTTTGTTTGATCCAATCCGACGCGGCAAAACAGGAATCGGTTCCGGCCTGACGACGGTAAAAAGCTTGCAATCGTGTGACGTAAGATTCCAACGAATCCTGATTTACAAGTGAAATCAGAGAGTCAAGCCCCAAAAGTTCGGTCATAGCCCGAGGGTTGTATTTGGATGTTGGTCGATATTCAATTTTTATATGTGGAGTCAGGATCGGAGCGACCTGATCTGTGTCTCTCAAGGATGTCCCGGCTGGAATTATAAAGAGGCGCAGTCCTTCCTCTTGGTAAACAATCGGAAATGATGGCCTCTTGTTTCGATCATGGTCAATATCAAGATACAAATCCGATTTAGTCAATCCACTCGACAGAAATTCAAGTTCGAGGCCGGAGGATTTTAGTTTGACTGACTGCTCCGTTTGTATCAGAATCAAATATCCATCGGCAGTATGTGTAACCGGCTCAACCGAAATTGATGACAACAGATTCGCGTCATCATGGCTCTTGATTTTCACATGATACAGATCGTCCGCTTTGAGATTTACAAAACAAAGCAGGATGATTGCGGCGAAGGTAACTATGCTTTTCATTTACTGTTCTCCTGTGACAGGATCGGGCGGCGGTGAGATACATTCTAAATATAGGGCGACATGTCTATTCTGTAAAGAAGTTTCATAATATATGCGATAATACCTTCAGAAAAGAGACCCATTAAAAAAATTGCCAGATAGTTTTTGCCAAGTTACATTATGATTCATGAAACCAGAGAATCTGAGGCACAATGAAAAAGTATAAATGGATATTAGGATTGATCGCGGTAGTCTTTATTTCGATTTTTTTCGGCGGGTATTTCTTTTTAAGAACAACCGTTCCCGATTATGACGAAGATATAGTTTCACCAATGGTCTCTTCTGAAGTGGAAATCATTCGAGACCAGTATGGGATGCCACATATCTATTCCGGATCTGAAACGGATGCCGCTTTCGGGTTGGGGTACGCGATGGCCCAGGATCGCCTCTTTCAGATAGAGATGATTCGGCGTGCCGTCCAGGGGCAGTTATCTGAACTGTTGGGGCCCAAGACAGCTGAGGTTGATATTTTGTTTCGGACAATTACCTCCCCCCTGTCGCTTGATTCCATGTATGCCCGGTTGACCCCGGAGATTCAGGAAATTTTGACCGCTTCAGCCAACGGCATCAATCATTTTATGGCCAGTCATCCGAACCGCTTGCCATTTGAGTTTGCTCTTTTGGGAATTGAGCCGGAGCCTTATCGCCCGGCGGAGCAGTTGGCCGGTCTTTATTTCATGGCCTGGGCTTTGAATTTCTCTTTTGATAGCGAACTGACCCGATGGGCAGTTTCGCGCAAGGTCGGGCCGGAAATGGCGGCTGAGATATTTTTTGATTACGATCCGAACGGTCCCCGGATAACTTCTGCTGAAGATTTCATGGATATGGTTGGCAATATCAAGTCGCCTGAAACTTCGCTGACATCGGAGTTGTCGATTAGCGACGATCAGCTGTTAGAAGTTTTGGCAACTTTGGATCGTATTCGTAGCCTGACCGGCCAGAAAGTTGGGGGGGCATCTAACAACTGGGTTATCGGTCCGAGCAAGTCCAAAACCGGCGCACCGATTTTGGCTAACGATATGCACCTCGGTTTGATGATCCCCGGTATCTGGTATGAAGCGGCGATCCATACTCCGGGGAAAAATGTTTCCGGCGTTGTCCTTCCGGGCGTCCCGCTTATCGTTGCCGGAGCCAACGACCATGTCGCCTGGGGTTTTACCAATGTTATGGCGGATGACGCCGACTATTATCTGGAAAAAATTAACCCGGATGATTCGTCGCAGTATCTTTATGATGGAGCCTGGTTAGATTTTGAGGTCTCATATGATACCCTTTTTGCGGCGGGTGATTCGGTGATTCCGTTTGAAATTTGGCGGACGGTTCACGGACCGGTGATTAATAATATTATTGAGATGGATAAATTTGAAGCCGACCCGATCGCTATGCGTTGGACTGCTTATGATGCCGGTTCTGAGGCGGAGGCTCTGTTTCACCTTAACGGAGCGGCCAATATTAATGAGGTGGAAACAGCGGCGGCGCTTTATAAAACTCCGGGGCAGAATTGGGTATATGCCGACGACCGGGGGAATATCGGTTTTTGGGCGGCGGTTGGGATTCCGAAACGGTCCGGCTTTGACGGGGGGACGGTTCTGCCGGGATGGGATGGTCAGTCCGAATGGTCCGGCTATGTGGCGACCGATCAGCAACCACATTTGCGGAATCCGATTAGCGGTTTTATCGCCACCGCCAACAACAAGCATACCGATGATAATTATCCCTATGTAATTTCGAATTGCTACGCGCCATCCGATCGGATTGGAAGGATCGAACAGTTACTGAGCGCAGAGGATCAACTTGACCTTGATGATATGAAAAATATTCATGCCGACAACTTTATGCCGGTGGCACAGGCGTGGGTCCCTCTTTTAATTAACGCTCTGGATGGGGCCAACCTCAGTGAAATTGAAAAGTCTGCCTTGGTCAAATTATCCGAATGGGATTGGCGCGCCGATGCCGATAGTGCGGCTCCGGCAGTTTTTCATGCCATGATGCAAAATATGGCTGAAGCAATTTTCACACCGCATATGGGAGACAGCCTGACAGATTATTTCTTGCGGGAAAATACTTTTACCGTACACAAAGCGTTGCGTCGATTGGTGGCTGATAGTCTGTCTGAGTGGTTTGACGATCCTGAGACCAACGTTGTCGAAACTCGCAAAATGATGTTTGTTAATTCATTCCAATCAGGGGTCAAATTTCTTGTCGAGCGGTTAGGGGATGATGTCTCCAATTGGAATTGGGGAGATATCCATCAGCTGACATTTTACCATCCGATTGGCCGTTTTCTGCCTTTGGTCGGTTCTCTTATGAATCCCGGTCCGTACCGAATGGGCGGGGCCGGCAACAGCGTCAATCCATCTTTGTACCTTTTTACCAGACCCTGGCAGGTGATGGCTGGCGCATCACAACGGCATATCTTTGATTTGGGAAATATGAAAAATTCGCTCCGTTCGATCCCAACCGGGATATCGGGTAACTTTATGAGCCCGCATTACGACGACCAGATTGATAATTGGCTCAATGTCGAATACCGGCCGTTTCA
>JAUUYJ010000184.1 GCA_030588275.1 Candidatus Zixiibacteriota bacterium
ATCTGCTTCAATCGGACTTCCGGGAAGTGGCAGGCAACCTGGCTTGACAATATGTCCGCTTTTCTGTCGGTCTATGAGGGTGGGTATGAGGATGGCCAGATGGTGGTTTATGGCGAGGAGACCTACGGCGGACAGAAATTTAAAGTGCGCAACAGTACCTATGATGTGACGGATAATTCTTTTAAGTGGAAAGCGGAAATGTCGGTCGATGGTGGCAATACATGGATGAAAAACATGGACGGGCTCTATACCCGCAAGAAATAAGCTATCACAATTTTGTTAGCACAGGTCGGGGCGATCCCGGCCTGTGGCACTATTAGTCTTGTTCCACTTATAATTATACTTAAGAACTACCTCATATCAGACTTACCGGTGCGAACGCTTGCCCCTTTTGGATAACATATTAACCCCGATTCCAATTATCAGAGCCGGCCAAATATAACCCCAAAAGTGTCATATACTTTTGGGCAATGTCTCAATAAATATTTTGAAACATAATAATCAGAATTACCGGTGCGAACGCTTGCCCCTTTTGGATAACATATTAACCCCGATTCCAATTATCAGAGCCGGCCAAATATAACCCCAAAAGTGCAGGTTGGCGATCCAGCCCATCTGATTGAGAAGTAGCAGAACACCTATAATAATCAGCACGATTCCCAAAACCATAATAACCTCCAGCTTAACGTCTGTTTTCTGTAATCATGTTCGGCAAAGCATCATCGTTATCTCTAATTTCATTATTACGAGAATAATGAGTTTTCAACTTCTCCCAATATCTATATATATAGTGGGAAAAAGTTAACCTTGCTGGTCCAGAAATAATTCAACCTCCTGAACAAATGCTTCCAGCAGTTGCTGTTCAAATTCCCCAAAGGCAGACCGCTGGCTGGAGTCAATATCCAATTCCCCAATTATTTTGCCATTCTGTCTTATCGGTATTACGATCTCTGACTTTGTTTCAAGTGAACAGGCCAAATAACGAGGATCGGCATTGACATCATCCACCACAATGGTGTTTTCCTGACTAACGGCCGCTCCACAGATCCCGGCGTTCAGGTCGATAATCGTATGGGGCGTCGTTGGGCCGATGTATGGCCCAATATGAAGTTTACTATTTTTCAGGAAGTAAAACCCAACCCATTCAAACTGAGGAAAGAAACGATTTATCAGGCGAGCTGACTCCAAAAGGAAAGCATCCCGGTTGGTCGATTCTGAGGCCAGCTTCTTTACTTCAACAATTAGCTGATGCAGGCCATCTGCTTTATCAGGCATTAACAGTTTCCTTTATTCAAAGTACACTATTAAAAGATAGAATAAACCGCTCGGAAATCAACCAAACATTTGCAACTCACGCACGATATTTTTAACAACGTTTCAATTCAAAGCAACTGTTGAAATATCTTGCAAAATGCAATTGTCCCGTTCAGCCCATGGTGAGGTTGCCGAATCCAGATAGGGAGACGGCTTATATCTGGGCTCATTTTAGGAAGAGAAACATGCCGCATAAGATTATTGTCATAGACGATGAAGAGTCGATGTGTAGTTTCATGGCGATCATGCTCCATAAGGAGGGGTATGACGTCGTCACCTGCACCGATTCCAGTCTGGCCGTTGAAAAGATCAAGGATGGTTGCTTCGATCTGGTCATCTCCGATATGATGATGCCCGGACTTTCCGGTATCGAATTGCTGACCGAAGTAAAAAAAGATAATCCCAATCAACCGTTTATTGTGATGACCGCGTTTGCATCGGTCGAATCGGCCATTGATGCTATGCGCAAAGGGGCCAGCGATTATCTGACCAAACCATTCAAGGTGGATGAGATCAAGATTACCATCGAAAAGGTAATCTCGCACCATCAGGTTGTCATAGAAAACAGATCGCTGAAAAAAAAGCTGGCCCTTTCCGAAGACTTAGACAGCTTCATCGGTGTTTCCGGCGAGGTTACTAAACTAAAAGATATGATCCGCCAGATCGCGCGGGCCGATTCAACGGTTCTGCTTAAAGGTGAATCGGGAACCGGCAAAGACCTATTGGCGCGGGCGATTCATGCCCTATCCACCCGGGGGAGCGGACCGATGATCTCAATCAACTGCGCCGCTATTCCAGAAACTCTCCTGGAGTCGGAACTGTTTGGGCATGGTAAAGGGGCTTTCACCGGAGCGATCAAGGCCAAGGATGGTCTCTTCAAAGTTGCCCAGGGAGGGACTTTTTTCCTCGATGAAATCGGAAATACTTCGCTGGCTATCCAGGTAAAACTATTGCGCGTCTTAGAAGAGAGAAGAATAACTCCGATCGGGGAGACGGTGCCGATTCCGATTGATGTCAGGTTGATCTGCGCGACCAATGCCGATTTGGAATCAGAAGTAAAATCGGGACGATTCCGCGCCGACCTGTTCTATCGCCTGAACGTGATTCCGATATCAATACCACCTTTGAGAGACCGTATCGACGATATCCCACTATTGGTCGATCATTTTGTTGAGCAGTTCTGTAGCAAGCATGGCGTCACCAAAAAAGAGGTAGCAACCGGTCTGTACGAAATGCTGGCGACCTATGCCTGGCCGGGGAACGTTCGTGAGTTGGAAAACAGTATTGAAAGAGCCGTCCTTTTTTGTACCGAGAACCAGTTAACGCCCGAATCATTTCCTGAAAATATCAGATCAGGAAAGCAAGAAAGCATTGTCGGTACAGCCGATCCCAAGACTCCGACGTTGGAATCAATCGAATCGGCCTACATTCAATGGGTCTTACAGCAGTCAGATGGAAATAAATCAAAAACAGCCCGCAAATTAGGTATAGATACTTCCACTTTGTACCGAAAACTTGATAGGATTAGGAAAAAGGGCTTTGAAATCAAAGAGTGAAAAAACAAAAGAAGTACTGGTCTCAGTCGATATCAGGAATGTTTGTCAATTGCAATCGTTTCGGAAGAACCAGTCGATTTGGGCCATCAGCAATAAGATGGAGAGAATAGGATTCAGAAAAGCCGAAACCATTGCTTGCCGGCACCAACCATCAGATGCGGTTGCAGATGATAGTTGGGTCTGGCAAAATGCAATGGTTGAGGCAGGATACAGTTTCAAAACTATTGCGCCGAGTCCATATGGGACTCTCCCTATAGATGAGAGGGTGGTTTTGTCGAGTATATCTTGTTGAAAGACAGCGGTATATAAAATAAAATCGATATTTATTCAAATTGGGGATGGTTGGCATAGGCGTTGCAATATGGACAGACAAAGAGATAGGAAACAAACCAAAACACTGTGTTAGGAGGCTTCAATGTTTTCAAAGTTTCATAACCGTCAAAAAGGTTTCACACTGATCGAGCTGATGATCGTGGTCGTCATTATCGGTATCTTGGCCGCTTTGGCCATTCCCCGGTTTATGCGTGCCTCGACCAAGTCGAAACAGTCCGAAGCTAAGGGTATCCTGAAACAGATCTATACCATGGAACGCACATGGAGACAAGATCATGACAGTTATACCGCCGGGTTGAATTCGATCGGTATCGAAATACCGGTTAGTGCACGTTATGTGTATTCAGTAACTACCGCCACAGCCACTAACTTCACGGCTGTCGCTATTGCCGCCAATCCGGGTCTCGATGATGATGCCTCGGCTGATGAGTGGAGAATTGATCAGACTGGTGCTCTGTGGTGCCAGGTTGATGATGTCAATCTCTAAGCAGATGACGTAACCAAAATAGGGTGGGACAAAATCCCACCCTATTTTTTTAGATAACCTGCGAAGCGTTAGCGAGCTTAGGTTATCTTATCCCTGAGCGTAGCGAATGGGGTTAGGTGGCGTTGCCACTCTTAGGCTGTCGCGCGCTTCGAGTTGTTATTTGTAATTTGGAATGAGGTTGGAAGACAGAATGTGCTGGTCAGCTGCTTGAATGATTGCTTTAACCTTTATTGAACTGAAGTTTGATGTGGAGGTGGTTGCATGTTTGCCACGAGAGAGAAAAGCCAAGCCGGATTTACACTGATTGAATTGATGATTGTTGTTGTTATTATCGGTATCTTAGCCGCCCTGGCGATCCCGAGGTTTATGAGGTCGACGACAAAGTCAAAACAGTCGGAAGCCAGATCTATTCTCAAACAGGTTTATATGCTCGAACGAACCTGGCGGCAGGATCATGATAGCTACACCGCGGGGTTGAACTCAATCGGGATGGAGATAACTCCCAATGCCCGATATACATATTCGGTAACCGCCTCGACTACTACATTTACGGCAATTGCGCTGTGTGCCGCGCCGGGGTTGGATGAAGATGCTTCGGCTGATGAATGGCGTATTGATCAAACGGGCAACCTATGGTGCCAGATCGACGATTCTAGTAATTAGAAAACCTAC
Organism: Candidatus Zixiibacteriota bacterium; assembly: GCA_030588275.1. Lineage (GTDB taxonomy): Bacteria > Zixibacteria > MSB-5A5 > GN15 > JAAZOE01 > JAUUYJ01. The sequence continues at coordinate 4,363 of JAUUYJ010000184.1, forward strand.
GAAGCTAAGTAGCTGTAAGAGTGAAACGATTGAATCCCATAGGACGCAGTCCGTATGGGGCGTACAGATATTTAATCCTCCACCGCAGGTGGAGGGCTTACCCCTGAGCGTAGCGAATGGGGTTAGGCGGTATCACCGCTTTTTAGCTATCGCCAGCTTCGAGCTGTTATTTGTAATTTAGAAACAAACGAGTAGGTCAGGAGCCTATGCTCCTGACTATCAATTCCGTCCTTTTTTACCCTATACCCAATCCAATAAAAGCCGAAACAGATTATATGAAACGGTTCGGACCAATCATAATTATTCCCTCGGTTCTGATGGCTGTCTATCTCTGGACGATGGCACCGGGAAACTTCTGGGCTGATTCAGGTGCTTTTGCCGCCAGCAATCAAATCCTTGGGCTACCGTACGCTCCCGGTTTTCCTCTGTACACCGTTTTGGGACGACTGTTCAATATCATCCTGCCGGTCGAACCGATTATGGCGACCAATCTGTTTTCTGCGATGACGACAGCAACGGCGGCCATTTGGTTTTATCTGACCATAAGGCTTTTTCAGGCAGATCATTCCGCAGTTTCACAAACAAGCAGATGGCTGGCGACCGCCGGAACGTTGGCCGCCTTTCTGACGATTCCGATCTGGCAGTCGGCGCTTCGGGCTGAGGTTTACGCCCTGCAACTTTTCCTGTCACTTCTGATTATTTTCCTAATCACCAAATCATCATTTTCCAATAGCCAGTTTCTCAAAACTCGCTATTTATTTGTCGCCATCTTCTTTCAGGGCTTGTCGTTTACCAATCATTCCCTCTTGGCCCTTCTGACAGTTCTTCCAATTCTGATATTACTCTGGCAACTTCTTAAGAAAATCCCATTACAGAACTTCATCAAAACTGCCGGAACCGGATTGCTGATATTTTGCCTCGCCTTTAGCTTCTATCTGTTTATCCCGATCCGGGCCAATCAAAATCCGTCGATAAACTCAGGGCAATCACGAGAACTCTCAACCGCCTACAAATCGATTACCCGAACCGGGGAAAACTGGCGGCCCGATCTACCCTCAGCCGAGCCAAATTATCTGAACCGCACCAAAGTTGTTACCCGATTTTTCTACACCGAATTGGGAGGGATAATACTG
>JAUUYJ010000197.1 GCA_030588275.1 Candidatus Zixiibacteriota bacterium
ATTATCCAGATCCTTAGTCAGCCTTTTCCGCTCCGACTCGATATCAATCAACCCTTCCAGCGGCATAAATATCTCGGCTCCGGGCAGGACGGCTGATGCTGACATCGGTGGCTTCTTGACATCCGGTCCAATAGTTACATTTTCAATCCGGGCCAGACCTTTAAAATAGTCAAAATACTCGGTCAGGATTTCGTTGAGGGCTGAATCTTCGACACGAATATAGACATCCGCCTTTTTTCCAGGAGGGACATTCATATCAGATCGGATTACGCGAATCATACCGACCACTTCCTGAATCCGTCCCAGACGACTTTCCAGTTCTATATCTTCAAATTTCTTTTCAGCTTTAGGCCAGCCACCTGAAGAAATCGATCCGGATTGGCCCGATGTCAATTGACTGAAGATCTCCTCGGTGATAAACGGCACAAATGGGTGCATCAGAATCAAAATCCGTTTGAGGACATACCCGGAAACCTGGCGGGCGGCCAATTTTTCTTCGTCGGTCCCATCATACAAGCGAGGTTTGGCTAGCTCGATATACCAATCACAGAAATTTTTCCAAACAAAATCATAAATGATTTTGGCCGCTTGATTGAGCTTGAATTCGTCGAAGGCGATATTGATATCTCTGGTGGTTCTTTCAAGGCAGGAGAGAATCCATTTGTCAATTAAGATCAGGTTCTTCTCCGGCAACTTATCGAGGTCAATTTTCTCGTCCCCCAGATTCATCATGACAAAGCGGGAGGCGTTCCAGAGCTTATTGTTGAAATTGCGCCCCAACTCAAAGCTATTCTTCGCAATCCAGGGATCCTGACCATCCGGGGTGGCAAGAATCAGAGAGATGCGCAAGGCATCGGCACCATACTGATCGACAATCCCGACCGGATCAATTCCGTTACCGAGCGATTTGGACATCTTGACCCCTTCGCCGTCCCGGACCGTTCCGTGAATATAAACATCGGTGAACGGTAATTTACCCATAAATTCATAGCCGGCCATAACCATCCGGGCGACCCAGAGATAAATAATTTCAGAACCGGTAACCAGAACGTCGGTTGGGTAAAATTTTTCCAGCAGATCGGTTTTTTCCGGCCAGCCAAATACTGAAAAGGGCCATAACCAGGAGGAGAACCAAGTATCGAGAACATCCTCATCCTGCTTGATGTTATCCGATTCGCACTTGGGACAGGCGGATGGCATTTCACGGGCGGCGATCACTTCGTCACATTCCTGACAATAATAGATTGGAATGCGATGCCCCCACCACAATTGACGGGAGATGCACCAGTCCCGGATATTTTCCATCCAATGCAAATATGTTTTTGACCAATGGTCAGGGTGGAAACGAAGTTGACCCGATTTCAACGCCTCAATTGCCGGTTTGGCCAGCGGTTCCATCTTGACAAACCATTGCTCCGAGAGCATCGGTTCGACGACCGTTTTGCATCGGTCATGGGTTCCGACCGACAGCTCATATTTTTCTTTTTCGACTAAGAACCCTTTTGTTTCCAAATCGGCCAAAAGCTGTTTGCGTCCTTCGTAACGGTCCAGCCCTTTATATTTTCCGGCATTTTCGTTTAAGGTGCCGTCCAGGTTCATAATATTGATCTGTTCCAGATCGTGCCGGCGGCCAATTTCAAAATCGTTCGGATCGTGGGCTGGAGTGACCTTAACGACACCGGTACCGAATTCGATATCAACATAACTGTCGGCCACAATCGGGATTTCCCGTTCGAGAATCGGCAGGATGACCGTTTTACCAACCAGTTTTTTGAAACGATTATCGTTCGGGTTGACCGCTAATGCAGTATCACCCAGCATTGTTTCCGGGCGAGTGGTAGCGACCGTTAAGTATTCGTCGCTCCCTTTCAGTTTATATCTGATATGCCAGAGGTAGCTATTAACCGTCTTATGTTCGACTTCGTCGTCGGAGATTGAAGTTTGATCCTTCGGGCACCAGTTGACGATTCGGTTACCTTTGTAAATCAGCCCTTTTTCGTACAGGTTTAAAAAGACTTCTTTAACCGCATTTGACAATTCGTCATCAAGGGTAAAGCGGGTTCGGTCCCAATCGCATGAGCTACCGATTTTTTTGAGCTGATTGAGAATCAACCCCTTGTTCAGGTCGGCCCATTCCCTGGTCCGTTCGATAAATTTCTCACGCCCCATTTCACGCCGGGTCGTTCCCTCACTTATCAACTGCTTCTGGACGATAACCTGGGTCGCTATGCCGGCATGATCCGAACCGGGTAACCATTCCGCTTCAAACCCATCCATCCGCTTACGACGGATCAGTATATCCTGAATGGTATTGTTCAGCGCATGTCCGAGGTGCAGGACATCGGTCACGTTGGGGGGAGGGATAACGATCGTAAACGGTTTCTTCTCAGAGTTTGGATCACCCTTAAAAACTCCATCATCGACCCATTTCTGATACCATTTATCCTCGGTCTCCTGAGGATTGTACGGCTTACCCTTGCTTTTCTTTTCTGGCTCTGACATCGACGCTGGCTCCTCTAAAATCTGACAAGATATTGGGGTTATTGGCAAAAGTCAATAGAGGTCAAAATATGAAAATAGAATTGGCAAAACACCCTTTTATTACGTATTGTTTCGTTTTATCGGCATAAAAGAGGATAAAAAAAGAGGACTGGAGAAGAAATAAATTGAGTCACAAATTGGAAAAACTTCCTCCGCTGGAGCGACTGCGGAAGATCATGGCTATCCTGAGATCGCCGGGTGGGTGTAACTGGGATATCTCTCAGACACATAAGTCGTTGTTACCGTATTTGATCGAAGAGGCGTACGAAGTTGTTGAGGTGATTGAGTCAGACGCCGACGGGGTACCGGGGGACAGTTTGAAAGAGGAGTTGGGAGACCTTTTGATTCAGGTCTTTTTTCACTCCCGGATTGCCGAAGAGGATAACCGTTTTGATATCGATCAGGTGGCCGAACGGATTTGCGATAAATTAATTCATCGCCATCCGCATGTATTCGGAGATAAGAAAGATCTCAACCCGGATGAAGTGCGGGATCAATGGGAAAAGATAAAGGTGGAATCGAAAGAGAAAAAATCGGTTCTTGGGGGCGTTCCAAAAACGATGCCTGCGCTTCTTCTGGCCTACCGGGTGGGAGAAAAAGCGGGTGGCGTTGGATTTGATTGGGACAATCCGGCCGACATCTTTGCCAAGATCAAAGAGGAGCAGGTGGAATTTGAGCAGGAGTTTGAGGCTAATAATCCTGATAAGATGGCCGATGAGCTAGGTGATTTGATCTTTTCGATGGTCAATCTGGCTCGCAAACTGAAGATTGATCCGGAAGCGGCTTTGCGCAAGACGATCAAGAAATTTATCGACCGTTTTGAATATATTGAGAAGTCTCTTAAAGCGGCTGGTAAACAGTTTTCCGAAACAAATTTGGAGGAGATGGAAAGCTTGTGGCAGGAGTCTAAGAAAAGGCTTGATTGAGTCTTCTTTCTTCTCAATATTCTTTCCTTTTGGGGAACGAAATGGTGACAATTCCTTTAAAGGAATTGACAATTTTGGGGCCGAATAGTATTATGCGATCTTAAGGATGGTTGATGAATAGAGAACAGTTACATCTTTTGACAAAACCGGTTGCCGGTGATCTTGAGGCGTTTGATAAGCGTCTCACCAATTACCTGGCGACTGAATCAAAGATGATAAATAGTGTGGCCCGCCACATCCTCGCATCGCGGGGTAAGCGTCTGCGCCCGGCAATGCTGTTTCTGGCGGCTCGAAGCGGGGGGATGCGTTCGCCTCGTTTGGTTGATGCCGCTTTGGCGATTGAACTTATCCATACGGCAACCCTTCTGCATGATGATGTTGTCGATGAATCAGATGTTCGGCGCGGACAGGATACGATCAACTATCGCTGGAATAATCTCGTTTCAGTTTTGATGGGTGATTTTCTTTTCTCCAAGGCGTTTTACCTTTTGGTCAGTATCGGTTCACCGAAGCTCATCAAATCGGTTAGTCATGCGACCGAGCGGGTCAGCTATGGAGAGTTGCGACAGATTGAAGAGGCGGCTAATTTTGATCTGTGTCAGAAAGATTACATCCGAATAATATCTGATAAGACGGCCTCTCTGTTTGCTACCGCTTGTGAAGCGGGGCCGATTATCAAAAAGGCGGAAGCCTCGGTGATTCGCAAGTTCCATCGGTTTGGTGAGAATATCGGGATTGCTTTTCAGATCACCGATGACCTCCTTGATTTTATTGGGGAGAGTTCTAAAACCGGCAAAGAGGCTGGCTCCGATTTGATTCAGGGGAAAGTGACTTTACCGTTGATCTATTCCCTTGATCGCTCCTCCCAAAAGGTCAGAAATGAAATCACCGGCTATCTCAACAACGGCATCAATAAAAAAGGGACCGACCACGTCGTGCAGTTTGTGACCGAACAGGGCGGGCTTGATTATGCCTATGGTGTGGCGCGAAAGTATTCGGAGCGAGCTGGCAATATCTTTTCCAGTTTAAAGAACAATATCTATAGTCGTACCTTGCGCGAGCTGATGCAGTTTACCGTCGCCCGAGATAACTAAATGTTGGTCAAAGTTGGCGACCCTCGACCTTTATGAGTTTCCCCCAAATTTCCATTCAACCGCATTACGACTTATCTGTACAAGGATAAATGGTTGAGATGAGTCGTATTGATATAGATTTTTTGGCTGGTGGGGGCGGACTGATTTGGGTTGTGCTCCTGGGGCTGGCCTTTTGGATCGGCTCTTATTTATATTATCGGCGCACTACGCCACCTCAGACTCAATTAGTTCGGATCATTCTGCTGGCTCTGAGAATTCTCTCCCTGACCGCTCTATTCTTATCCCTGGCTCAGCCAATTCTAAAAACGACTACCACAAAAAATCTCCGAAAGACTGGCGCGGTTCTGGTTGATCGGTCGCACTCGATGACTCTACCGGTTTCGGCAGACGGAGATGAGGCCAGGTCAGCTATTGCCAACGATCTGCTTTCAGGCGATCTGTTGGCCCCACTTCGCGACAATCTTAATCTGGAATATTTTGCTTTCGCCGAATCTTTGACAACGGCTGAATCAGCTGAGACCCTTTCGGGAACTGCGACCGATTTTGGCGCCGCTCTCAATCAATTGAAATTGGTTTCCGCACTTGGCCGACACGA
>JAUUYJ010000234.1 GCA_030588275.1 Candidatus Zixiibacteriota bacterium
GTCACGACCGGGTTCAGTTTTGATTCCTCCTGATTTGGAAAAAACTGAAACGAGAGTGACCCTTCCGGGCAGTCCGCCTGGCAATTGAGGCATAGATGACATTCCGCCTGATGCCACTTTTTACCGATCTCAGGATTATCTCCCCCTTGACAACTGACGACGCATTTATCGCAATGGGTGCAACTGCTCTCAGTCTTCTTCAACCCAAAGATCGCATAGCGAGAAAAAACGCCCAGCATCGCTCCCAATGGACAGATCGCTCGACACCAAAAGCGGGTGAAAAGCCGGTTAAAAGCCAAAATCAGAATAAAAAAGAGTCCGATCGAACCGATGGTATGAAACTGCATCGGCCTGAAGGGTAAAAAAGCGGTAGCAAAACCGTTGTAAGCTGACTGCGCCGCCTCACCCAGCGGTGGATAGCCAATCCCTTTTATCCAGAACAGAAGCCACAAGAGAGCGGTATGAATCGTTGGCAGAACAAAGGTCCCCAGCGACCGAGCCAGAAGAGGCAGAGGGTCCAAAAGGCCAGCCTGAAGCGACCCCATAAAGGCGGAGCCGATTAGAAAAAAGAAAATGTAATATTTAATCCGTTGATACTTTTTGTACCGGTTCGACTCAATCTTCCCTTTTCCCTTACGTCCCAGTCGTTCCGATTTAATCTCAGATATCCAATGGTTAAGTGTTCCCAAAGGACAGATCCAGCCACAGAAAAATCGCCCGATAAAAAAGGTCGGAATCAGAATAACCAACGACCACAGCAGACCTTTGTATAGCGTCGCCGATGACAACAACGTCATCAAGGCGGTCAATGGATCAAACTGAAGAAATATCGAAACCGGATACGGGAGCTTGATATCTGATGAGACTCCGCTTCCATCCGCCTGAAAATCGACCTCAAAATTAGTCTTGATAACCAGCGCGATAAAAATCAGAAAAAACAGAACCTGCGAAGTACGCCGGAGATTACGAGTCGTCCTGATCGTCATGGCGATATCTCGTGGTAGCCAGCCAGATTGTAATCGATCTCACCCAAACCGGCCTGATGCGCCAATTTGATATGGCCGATTTTATCAGCCGAGATTCCCAAAAACTGAACACCCCGCGCATCAGCGGCAACCTGATCGGTGGCACAAATTACACTGTTTTCAATCGCCACATCATCAAGTGACCCGCCGGTCGGCCCACCTCGCAATAAAATCCGGGTGGCATCAACAACGGTCAAAGTTGGCGTGCAGTACTGGGCCAGATCGACAATCGACTGATCAATCTCCTGATGCAATTGGTTGCGCCGCCCGCCCAAAATTCCGTACAGATTCTTCATTCCGATAGTGCAGGTCGATAGGGTATGATCCTTGACAATCGGAACGTTTATCAGTTTGTCGCATTCCATAAAGTGACGCAACACCGGCCAAACGCTCAATATCTTACCACCCAAGTCGGTTTTTACAAAATCCTGATCGCGTGGGAGAATAATTTTTCCGCCTGCTTTCTCCACCTCAGACCTGATCCCGGACCGGATAAAACAGCGCGGCGCATGATTGCAGGTCACGTCGGTGACGACCACCTGCGACGCTCCGGCAGAAAAGCACAACCGGGTTAACTCACCGATTAAAATCGGGTTGCTGTTGGCCGCCTGCTCTGGGGTTCGATCCCAGCCGACGTTTGGCTTGATGACAACTTTCTCGCCCGGCTTGATAAACCGCTTTATCCCGCCGATCCCATCCAAAGCCAGATTCAAAGCGGTAATATGATTTTCGGATCGGGCCAGGGTGACTTTTGGAAGGGTTACATCGACCGGAACCTGAAAACTGTTTTGAAAAACCATCAACTTTTGAAAAGAGGTCGAGGCTCGATTATGAAACAACCAGCCAACCGTTCCGGTTACAGCGGCGGCCAGAGAAGCTTTCCCGGTTTTAACAATAAATTTACGGCGGTTAATTTTGCGGTTGGTTGTCATCGACAAAAATATAGTCGATAGACTGATTTCAGGCAAGCGCGGAATAATTACCCTCTACTTATTGGCCTTTCTTACTAATTTCCGGTCCAAAAATAAATGAGAAAAAAATAGGCGGTGGCGTTGAATATATTTTATATTTTCGACAGCATGATAAAACCAAATTTGTTGGCAGGAGATAAGTAGATGCTTGACCATTTGACTGCGGGTGATCTGATGATTCCTCTGGAAAGATACCCGCACATTCCTTACTGGTTTACCATCCGTCAGGCGATGGAAGAGTTGGAGCATTGCGCTATTGAGATAGATGGACGAAAATCGCTACCTCGATTCGTTCTGATTTTTGATGAAGAGTATCAACTGATGGGCACGGTCCGTCGTCGCAATCTCCTGCGCGGCTTGGAGCCGGATTTTATGATAAATTTTATGATCGATGAGGTCAAAAAAATCTTCGCCCCGGATGCCGACCCGGAAAAGAAGCGGGAGCTGATGGAGCATGCCGTTGACGACATCCGCAAGCAGGCCGAAAGACAGGTCTCTGAGATTATGCAACCGATTGAGGAGACGGCCGATTATCATGATAACATTTTTCAGTTAATCTATGATATTAATATCAACCAAGTCAGCCTGTTGCCGGTTCTGCAGGATAACCGCGTCGTCGGTGTCGTCCGAGCGGCAGACGTTTTTCACAAAATTTGTGATGCGGTCCTGTAATACTAAAATTCAAAGTCTCGTTATTATCTTATTTCTTAAAATGTGGTATCCCAAATGAGATAGCATCAACCGGGCAGGAATTCAAACATTCACCACACGAGGTGCAGTCCGGCAGAGTCATCTCACTGGCTCCTTGATAGAGCGGTTTGATGGTCGGGCAGGGGCTAACCTTTTCGCAAACGCCACAACTGGTACACTTATTCAAATCAACTCGAACCCGGAACGGCGCAATCTTTTCCAGCAACCAGGTGACCGCTCCAATCGGGCAGATGCTGTAACAAAAGGGGCGGTACAAAAACAGCGAGGCAATAAGCAGGATGCCGATCATCACAAAAAACATTATCTCGACATCAACAGAAATCATATCGTACCAAATCTCAAAAGAGATCATCCCGGTAATCAGCTCAATGGTGCGATCGTATATATAGCTCATCTGATGAAAGAGTTCGAAAAAATTAACCGATTCGTAAATATTGAATGATGAAAAACCGATCCAAATATCGGAGGTGGCATCCGCTTCCACTTTTTCACTAAGCCATAATATATGATTCCGCACGGCAAAAAAGGTCAGAAAGAAAAAGGCCAAAAGGGTCATCCGGACAGAATTGAATAAGAGAAAGCTGAAATTTTTATATCGCCAGCGAAACGGAATCTTGTTGGTCAAATCCTGTAGAGCCCCCAACGGACAGACCCAGCCGCAAAATAGTTTGCGCCCGATCAAACTGGGGATGATGATCCCCAAGAAACCGGCCAATAGTCCAGGAAATATGACACCTCGCACCATCCCAAACATAAACAGTTTGGTCGATGCGCACATCGGGCTGGGGTGCATTGGGTAGGCCGAAATGGAGAAGCCGGAAACCAAGTCAGCAATGGCAACAATAGCTCCAAAGGCGATAAAAACTATTCCGGTAAGGCGGTGCCGTTTTCCAAAGGCAACCAGTAAAAAAGTTCCAAGCGCCGCCAGTAGCTCTCCCAAAAACGTCCCACTAATGGAAAAAGATTCCAAACCAAAGATGATAAAGGCGGCCAGCATAAATCCGATCCGAACCCAGAGATTGATGCGGCGAATAAACAGCAGGATCAATCCGGCTCCAGCCAGAATCAGATAAACCAGATATTTACCAGATTGAAAAAACTCAAGCACACCGGGCAGATTTTCAGGCACGCCCGGCTCATCACCAAAAGCGGCATCCGCTCCCAATTCACCCGCATCCGCATGAGTGTAAACATCATCAACATCTACGTTGGTGACAGTCGCCGAGGCAACCGAATCGGTCGGCAGATATGAGGCTGAGTCATTAGTCGTCTGAGCGTCAAGAAGGCCAAAGGCAAAGAGCGACAGGCCAAGCACAAAAAGACAAAGCCGTAGTTTTTCGGGGTGATTTTTCTCTCTGTTCATTTCACAAATATAGGTGTAATTAACCGATTGTCAATTGCTCCTTTAATCAACCGGCGAAATAACCATGCGATATTGAGCCTCAAGTTCGACGTCGGCACGATCAAGATGAAACGGCCGGTATTCGACATTGAGCCAATTATCAATCTGGTCGTCGTAATGCGGGCTCATAAAGTTACCCGATATCCCGGTTGGGATCGAACGGAGCGAATTTTTCATATTTCCCAAATCAAAGA
>JAUUYJ010000321.1 GCA_030588275.1 Candidatus Zixiibacteriota bacterium
GTGTTGTTAGCCAGTTGACAGGCCGCTCCAAGCTTATGACCTTTGGCATTGGTACCACCGCCGCCAAAATCGGAATTGGAAAAGGCTCCGACAACAGCATCTCTTTCCAACTCGCGATAATTGTAACTGACTTTCCAAGAACCCGGCTTTTTCGTTTTACCCAGACTGAATCCGGCCAGGTAGCCGGTATTAAGACTGTCAGTTCCGCCGTTGGTAACGAAATCACCATAAACCGACAGAGGCGTTTCGGCCAGCTTCAGATTCAGTTGGGCGGACAGTTCAAGTAGCTCATAATCATTGGCATAAACCAAAGTCGTATCATTGCCAACGATGTACAGCTTGGTCGAATTCCCCATCGAGTTTTCATCGTCGAAAAAGAACGGATGATTCAAACCGTTGACGTATTTGAAGAAACCAACAGCAACAGTCAGCCGACTCTTCTTGTCATCAAGCTTGAACTTAACAACCGCCTGACCAGCGGCGATATATGAATCACTTTCAGACGACCGTTCCTCAACCCACAAACCGGCACCGATAAGTTCGATGGTGGCCAGCTTGTTTGCTTTCTTGTATTTTAAGAAACCACCCTCCATCCCCAGATCACCATCCCAGATCAACTCAGTTTTTCCCGGTTTAAAAAATGGTGTCTTGAATTTTCCACCGGTCAGAGCCAAGCCGACTGCACGATGATGCTTGATCTCAAAATAAGCCTGTCTCAATGTTAATTCTTTGCTCGCAAAACCACCGTCGAGCGTTTGGTTACTTGAGATTGGATCATCCGATCCACTCGCCAATTGGAATCCAACTTTGGCATATTCATTGAGCGTCGCCTTAATGTTCAAACGGGCCCGAATCCGATGCCGATTTCTGGAAGGCTTGGTATCGTTCTCAATCAACTCATGCCGATAGCGCAAGTCGCCCGACATTTTCAAACTGTCGTACCAGTTGTCAGAAGCGTTGCCGATACCGGTACAAAACAGTAGCCCAAACAATGTGATAGCAAATTTATTCACAAAAAACCCTTTCTGGTTTTGCGTTATATTCAGGAGTTCCTAAACTCAAGCGGTATTAACGATCTGTTTGTTAAGGAAGTATTAAGAAAAAGTGAAAATTCGGTTAAGATGCAGATATTTTGATAGATTATTTCTGAACCGAGCTAAAGTCAGGAGATATCGTTCGGCTGATCCGATCTGTTTGGCAAGGTGATAATGAATTTACTCCCGACCCCGACGGTACTTTCCACAGCGACTCTCCCCCCATGAACAAGAGCGATATGCTTGACAATCGCCAACCCCAGGCCGGTCCCTCCTACTCCTCCTACCCCCTCTAAAGCACGACTCCGAGAATTATCAACCCGATAAAACCGCTCAAAGAGACGGGGCAAATGCGACGCTTCGATGCCACACCCCTGATCGACAACCGTTATCACTATTCCGCCATCATCAGCCAAAACGCTCAGGCAGATTTCAGAATCGGGATCGCTATACTTAATCCCATTTTCGATCAGGTTAATTAACGCCTGTTCAAGCAACCGACTGTTCGCCTCAATCTGAAGATCGGTATCCATTTCATGCTTTAGGTTAATATTTCTGGCTTCGGCCAAAACCCGGCAGGCAGAAAAAGCGAGTTTGATCAGACTGTGCAAATCAACCTTTTCAAAAGAGATATCAGGCGCCTGCTCCAATGAAGAGATCGTCAGAAGGTCGTCGGTAATTGCATTGAGCCGACCGGCCTGCCGGGAAATGATTTCGAGAAAACGGGTCGCATCGGCTCGATTTTCAATCGCTCCATTCTGAAGCGTCTCAACAAACCCCACTATCGAAGTGATTGGGGTTTTCAACTCGTGCGAAACGTTGGCCACAAACTCTCGCCTCATGTTGGCCAACTGCCTCATGCGCGTCACATCAGAAAGAACAACGACGGCACCGGCGATGCTTTTGCTCTCTCCGGCAATCGACATAATTGCCGAACCGGAACCACGCAAATATCTCACCTGCGGATTCTGCCCAACAACAATATCAGCTTCGATATTCTCCCCGCTTGCAAGAATATTCCGCACCATCTCCTGAAACGGTCCATTACGAATCACTTCATAAACAGAGCGGCCAATTATCGCATCATCATCCGGTTCAATATCGGTGATATCAAAAAATTTGTAAACGGCACGATTGAAGCTGATTATTTTTTCATCCCGATCAACGGCAATGACCGCCTCAACCATACTTTCCATAATCGCCTGTTGCTGGCGATCATGCCTTCTAATCGCCTCAATCCGTTCCTTGAGGCGATCGGCCATCAAGTTCATCGTCTCCGATAAATGATCAAATTCAATTGTCCCAAATGAGATCATCCGATTATCAAGTTGCCCGGCGGCATACTCGCGAGCACCAGCAGTTAAAACTTCCAGCGGTTGCGATATTCGGCGCGACAAAAAATATCCAATCGGAATGGCACAAATAATCGCTATCAGACCGGCCAATATAATCCGGTTACGCATCATCCCCAGAGAATCATCAATAAACGAAATCGATACCGCCGCCCGCACCACCCGGACAATTTTTCCATCTTTGTAACCGGGCACCGCAACATACATCATCGATTTTTGGAGTGTACTACTAAACCGAACAACCGCCTTGGATCGGCCAGCCAAAGCGGATGACACCTCCGGTCGCCCACCATGATTATCCATCATCTCAGGCTCTTCGTTGGAATCCCCAAGAACCACACCATCCGGCGCAATAACGGTAAA
>JAUUYJ010000203.1 GCA_030588275.1 Candidatus Zixiibacteriota bacterium
ATTATCGACCGTTCGCTTGCCAAACCCAATCCCAACATCAAGAATAATTTTCTCCTGCCCAATTTTATGACCAGTAGCAAAGGCGATTCTCTCTTCAAAATAATCGGCGACCTCTTTTATAACATCGTCATAATAAGGGTCATCCTGCATCGACTTTGGCTGGCCCTTGATATGCATCAGAACAACCGGGCAGTCGGACTGCCGGATAACTTCAGCCATCCGGTCGTCGGCTTGAAGTGCTGATATATCGTTAACAATATCTGCCCCGGCTGTCAATGCTTTTTGTGCGACATTGGCCCGGACGGTGTCGATCGAAATCGGGATATCTGAAAATTTACGTATCGCTTCGATGACCGGAACGGTCCGATTAAGCTCGATAGATTCAGAGACCGGGTCGGAACCGGGCCGACTCGACTCCCCGCCGATGTCAATGATATCTACTCCGGATGAGATCATCTTGCGGGCCAAATCGACAGCCTGCTCTAATGTTTCAGATTGGACGGCAAACGAGTCAGGGGTGCAGTTGATAATCCCCATTACAATGGGATGCTTAAGAGGGATAGTACGGTGGTCCGCCAGAGAGATATGATCCATTATTATTTGCCGACCGGCAATATAAATCGTTTATGCCGATATGAAAACCGGCAAAAAACAGTAAGCATAGGTTTTCTAATCCCGCTTATCAGAGTTATTGTCAACCCTTAATTAGAGCAAACGCCTCGGCCCGAGTCGCATCTTTTCGCAAACAGCCTCGGATAGCTGAGGTAATAGTAATCGATCCCGGTTTTTTTACCCCCCGCATCGTCATGCACAGATGCTCCGCCTCGGTAACGATCAAAAGCCCTTTAGGCTTGATCGTCTGCTTGAGGACATTGGCAGTGGCCGAGGTCAACTCCTCCTGCGTCGTGGGACGACGAGCCAACGTTTCGATAACCCGTGCCAAATGCGAGAAGCCGGTTATTTTTTTGTTGGCTGGAATATAGGCGACATGCGCTTTGCCAAAAAAGGGCAAAAGGTGATGCTCGCAAATTGAATAGAAAGAGATATCTCGTACGATAATCAACTCGTTCCGATTATCCGACGAATACAGAGCCACCTCTTCGCGCGGATCAACCGCTACCCCGGCAAACGCTTCTTTATAAAATTCGGCGACCCGGTCCGGCGTCTTAAGCAACCCTTCCCGTTTGGGGTCCTCCCCAATCCCCTCCAGGATCAACCGTACCCCACGCACTATTTTTTCAGTATCAATCCGGTTGTTGAGTTTTTTCCGTGACTGATTCCGACTGGTCGCTGGTCGGGTTGATGATCTCGTCGATTTGATCGCCATCCAGAATTTCTCTTTCCAACAAAGCTTTGGCCAAAAGGTGTAGTTTGTCGATATTTTTTTCCAATAGTTTAGTCGCTTTTTCTTCCGCCTCAACCACAAGCCGTTTGATCTCGTCGTCGATCAGGTGGGCCGTCTTATCTGAATAATCGCTGTGTTGCTGGATTTCACGACCCAAAAAAACCGTTTCCCGCTGTTGTCCAAAGGAGAGCGGACCAAGTTTATCAGACATACCCCAATTACAAACCATTTTCCGGGCCAGCGATGTTGCCTGCTCAATATCGTTTCCGGCTCCGGTCGTATAATGATTGTATATCAACTTCTCCGCGACCCGGCCACCCATCATAAACATCAGCTTGGCGCGCAGGTAAGAGCGAGGATAGGTATGTTTTTCGTCGGTAGGCAGGAAGTGGGTCACCCCCAACGCCATTCCACGCGGAATGATCGTCACCTTGTGGACCGGGTCGGCATCCGGGACCAACTTGCCCAAAAGGGCATGACCTGATTCGTGATAAGAGGTCATTTCTTTCTCTTTTTCCGAAATCACCAAAGATTTTCTCTCGGCTCCCATCATCACCTTATCTTTGGCATCTTCAAAGTCAACCATCTCGACTGAGTCTTTGTCTTTGCGAGCCGCCAATAAAGCGGCCTCGTTGACCAGGTTGGCGATGTCGGCTCCGGAAAGTCCGGGAGTGCCGCGAGCCAAAACCGGGAGGTCAACTTCCGGGTGTAGTTTTACTTTGCGCGTGTGAACCTTGAAAATTCCTTCCCGTCCACGAACATCAGGTGCATCGACAATAACCCGGCGATCAAAACGACCGGGGCGCAAAAGGGCCGGATCCAAAACATCGGGACGGTTCGTCGCGGCCAATAAAATAACCCCTTCGTTTGATTCAAACCCATCCATTTCGACCAATAGTTGATTTAACGTCTGCTCCCGCTCATCATGTCCGCCCCCCAAACCAGCACCACGATGGCGACCAACAGCGTCGATCTCATCAATAAACAGAATACAGGGAGCGTTTTTCTTACCTTGCTCAAACAGGTCACGAACCCGCGAGGCACCCACGCCGACAAACATTTCGACAAAATCGGAGCCGGACATGGAATAAAACGGAACACTTGCCTCCCCGGCCACAGCTCGGGCCAATAGAGTCTTACCGGTTCCTGGGGCACCGAGTAAAAGCACTCCCTTCGGAATTTTTCCACCCAGCTTTTGAAATTTCCCGGCGTCCTTCAGAAACTCTATCACCTCCGAGAGTTCCTCTTTCGCTTCATCAGCCCCAGCAACGTCGGCAAAGGTTACTTTGGGGAGATCGTCGGTCATCAGTTTGGCGCGGCTTTTTCCAAAGGAAAATATCCCCTTGGGTCCGCCCCCACCGCCACCACCCTGCATCTGACGCAACATAAAGAGCCAGACAAAAATAAGAATCATCCAGGGAGCAATCGAAAGAAGTATCCCGCCCCAATTCATACCCAGTTCGGTGGCATCAACCGCGACCCCTTTGTCAGATAGCTTTTTGACCAGATCGGGGTCTTCAAAAGGGATTCGGAGGCTGAATTTTTCAAATGCGCCGGTTCCGGTTGGAGTATCGACGGTCAACTTCTCGGTGAATTTTCCATTAATATTTCGCTCGACAAATTCGACCGATCTAATCTGTCCGTTGTCCAGATAAGTTAAAAACTCGGAGTAACTGATGGTGGCCCGATCTGCTTTGGTTTCCCCCATCATTTGGTAAATGACTAAAACAGCCATTGCGATTACCAACCAGAATAACATACTGCGTCCCGGAAGTTTCCAGATACCACCCTTATTCTCTTTGTCATCGACGGGTGGCTTTCCTTTTGGTTTGGACTTACCCGACTGTTTCATATGTATATCATATTCGTGCATCAATATTTCTCCCGGCCTATTCAACAACTTTTCCAATAAAGGGCAGGTTCCGATACATCTGCCCATGATCCATTCCGTAACCGATCACAAAATCGTTCTCAACCTCAAACCCAACATATTTTACATGCAAGCTCCGTTTTCGGCGACCGGTTTTGTTAAGTAATGTAACAATTTCAACGCTGGCCGGTTCCATTTCCCACAAACTCTCTATGAGTGAAGATGCCGTCATTCCGGTATCGACAACCCCTTCAACCAAAAGGACGTGACGACCTTTTAGAGATACGTCGGAACCACCCGAAAGGGTCAGCTTACCCGGCTCGGTTCCGCCATTATAACTATGCGCCGACATAAACTCCACCTCTGACGGGAAATCGACGGCACGAACCAAATCGGCCATAAAGACAAAGCAACCTTTCAAAACGCCCAAAAAAACCGGATTCTTGTCGGCATAATCGGCCGACAATCTTTCCCCCATCTCTTTGACCTTTTGCTCTATACGGTCCTGCGCGAATAAAAGTTCAAACGGTTTTGATTTTATATCAATGTCATCCGCACCGTTCGCCTTGCTAATACTGTCCGTATTCAAGCCTCACCATCTTTCTCGACCGCTTGGTCAATCGAACGCGATTGTCAATCTCCAGACCGGTTATCCAGACGATCCCTTTTTCGTCAGACAGAATCGGAAGCTCGTCCCGCAATGGTCGCGGGTACTTCCGATCGGTCAAAAAATCGCCAACCTTTTTTGACCCGGGACGGTTGAACGGATGAAACCTCTGTCCCGGTTTTATTCCACCGACGGTTATCAATCCGGCAATTTTGTCAGCATCAATGAAAGCACAGGTTGCCGGTTGATGACGTATATCGGTTACCCGGTCCGGTGACAGATATTCATACCTGATCCAGATCCTCGGGAAATTCAGCTTTACTTTCTTTCCTTTTCCTGCCGCCCCGTCTCGCAGGGTGGTCACATCAAAGAGCACAACTGGCTCTATTTTAATTGCTTGGTGGTAAAGATATAGACGATCTCCAGCCTTCTCCGCAGTCAGATGGCCACGAATCTGAAGCCGTTTATGTCCTTCCGTACGGCACAGATCAACCAAGGCCAAAATATCCTCATGCCTGATCTCAACCAGTCCGGCATCGGCCATAAGGAGCATCATCAGCCGCCGCACAAGCCATTCATCATAGCCGAATTGTTGGCTCAAATCAAGCCAATTCTTCCCCCCCGGCGACAGGTGATGGATTCGTTTATACCGCTTGGTAGCAAGAGTATTCAGGAACCGTTCTTCGGCGGTCAGAATGTCTGACAATCGGGTAATATTATCCACCACCGAGGCGGAAATGCTCTTCTCAAGCATTGGGATAACTTTGTGTCGAATTCGGTTGCGGGTATGGATCAGGCTTTTATTGGAATGGTCGATGGCGAAGGCAACCTTATTCTTCTGGAGATACGACAGAATCTCCTCTTTAGACAGATCGTAGAGTGGCCTGATGATTCGATCCCGTACCGGAGGGATACCGATCAGCCCGCGCCGACCGCTCCCCCGACAGAGGTTAAACAGAATCGTTTCGACCCGGTCGTCCCGGTGATGCCCTAAAGCAATTTTGTCGATCTGTTCCGATTCGCAAACCGCTTTGAAAATTAAGTACCTCTGGTTGCGAGCCGTTGCTTCGACACCAGATTTCAGGCCATCGGTAAGTGCTGGAATATCGACCTCTTCGTAGAAAAACGGAATCTGCTTTTCGCGGCACAA
>JAUUYJ010000130.1 GCA_030588275.1 Candidatus Zixiibacteriota bacterium
CAGATTGCGGGCGGCGATGCGGGCCTCGGCGATGATGGATTCAGTTTCGGAGGAGTAGATGACCCCCATCCTTTTGATCTCACCGACAACTCGCTGGAAATAATGGAATTGTTTATCAGTCGGAATATCCAAAGTTGCGCCGGTTATGTTACCGCCCGGTAGGCTCATGGAATTGATAAAGCCGGATGAGATTGGGTTTATCACGGTTGCGAAGACAACCGGTTTTTGGGGAAATGCTTCGGCCGTTTTCAAGGTTGCATAGGAGCCGATTGAGATAAACAGTTCGGGGTCAAATATTTTGAGCTTGGCAAAAATTGCATCGTCGCTTTTGGGATCACCGGTTAGAACAGCTTCTTTATAATCAATTTCAAGGCCGGCCCGCTTGAGTGATTTCTTGATCCCTTTTATTGTGCGGACGGTAGAGACTTCATCGTCAATAGAGATGATTGCGACTTTGCGAGAATTGGTTGCCGTTGCCCAGCTGGATAACAGTAATAAAAGGCAGAGCATTACGAATACAATTCGAGATGCACGTCCCCCCATCATGTATGACACTGCCGGCCAGTTTTTTATCATTGCATTAGTTATCATGTTGCCGAAATACCGGTCATCCTTTTGGCCCCTGTCAATTTTTAGGTAACCTAATGACCAGCGGTGCTTTTCAATGATATCGGACAATCCTTACAAATCTTTATTCGCAGGCAGTTTTTAAATCAAGAAATTGTGTCTTTGGGACTTCCAACTAATGCTGGATTGCTTTAGTCATTTTAGCGCATTGCAATCCAGGTTAATTTTATAGGAAATTGAACCTAAAGGAAAATTAGGATTCTCCGATACCCAAGAGGAGGAATAAAGCTCTGCCATCGGCAGAAGTTTTTAAAAAGCTTGCTTTTAACAGAAGTCACATTATGAATATTAGACTAAATATAGAAGAGGAGTTGGATTTGTTGTCAAAAAGAACGCTGACGATCATATCTGTTATGCTTCTGTTGTCATCCTTTGCGGCGCAGTCGCTGTGGGGCGGGACAAGTGGTAAGATAGCCGGAATCGTGACAGATGTCGAAACGGGTGGGCCGATTGAGGGGGCAACAATCCGGGTCGAGGGGACTAATGTCGCCACCTATACCGATTCGGATGGTGAATTTTACATTATTAATGTACCGGTAGGCAAATACAACTTAATTGTTGGGATGCTGGGTCGGGAATCGGTTAGGTTTGAGGAGGTCAGAGTTTTGATGGATCTGACAACACCCCTCGAATGCACAATGAAAACCAGTCCTCTGGATATGGATCGGGTCG
The DNA here is from genome assembly GCA_030588275.1 of Candidatus Zixiibacteriota bacterium. Classification (GTDB taxonomy): domain Bacteria; phylum Zixibacteria; class MSB-5A5; order GN15; family JAAZOE01; genus JAUUYJ01. The sequence continues at coordinate 1,300 of JAUUYJ010000130.1, forward strand.
TTACAGTTCGCGCCGAACGTCCCATCATTCAGAAGGATCAGACCTATTCAGGTGAGATTGTAACCAGAGAACAGATTGCTTCTTTGGCCAACTCCAGAAGCATCCAGGCGATCATCTCTAATATGAATGGGACAGTCGAGGATGATAACGGGACGGTCCATGTTCGTGGTGGTCGTCAGGGTACGGTTAGCTACTACTTTGATGGCTTTTCAATTCAGGACCCGTTTTTCTCCACACAGGGAATGATGATCGATCCTGAAGCTTTGGAGGAACTATCATTGACCTCCGGAGGTCTATCACCGGAATATGGTGAAGCGTTGTCTGGTGTTGTTAATGCTATCACGCGTGATGGTTCGCAGGATTTTCATGGCCGGGTACGGATCTATGATGGGTCATCTGAAACTTACGATGTCACAAAGGGTCAGTATGCCGGATTTACACGAACCAATAACAATTCTATCGGAGTCGATTTGTCAGGCCCGCTCTTCAATATGGGTGATCGTACGTCGACATTTTTCTCCGCCTTGGAATATTCCAAGTCCGATGGATATCTACCTCACAGCAATGCCAAATCGTATTCTGGTACCGGAAAATTAGTTGCCTTTCCGACGAACAATTCTAAAGTAACGGTCAATGCCTCCTATTATTTCCAGGATCGCGATCTATATACGCACCGTGATGTCAACGGCATTTCGTACGATTTCAACTTAGATGGATTGGGAAAATCGGAGACAGAATCGTATCTGGTAGGGTTCAAAGGACAGTATAACATGTCAGCCAATACGGTTTTTTCGGGCAGTGTAAACCGCTTCCGGACCAAAACCAAAATTGCGCCGAGTCACCTGTTCGATACTTATTGGAATAAATGGCCCGGTTACACCGTTGATGCCAATGGCGAATATAACGGGTCGATTGATGATAGCAACTACCAAAATTCTTCAGAGTACTTATATACCGGATTCACCTTTGGTAATGATTTTGATCCGGTCTATCATGAGCGATTCTCTGCCTATACCGGTGGACAATTCTCTTATTTGTCGCAGTTGAGCAAGAACAATCAGGTAAAAATTGGTGGCGATTTAAGACGCTACGAACTGTATTACGACGAGCGGCTATTTTTTAATGCCAAGCCTTATGGTGAGACATATTCAGCCTTTCCCTGGTTTGGTGCCGGTTATGTGCAGGATAAGTTGGAGTTCAACGACCTGGTCATGAACTTTGGCGTTCGTTTCGATTATCTTTACGCCGATATGGAGTACTGGAACAATCCGATCGACAAAGATTATCGCAAAAAATCATCCGCCAAAGTACAATGGTCACCACGACTCGGCTTTTCCCATCCGATATCGGAAAACTCAGTCCTCCATTTTAACTATGGTTACCTGTTCCAGGCGCCCCAGGCATCCTTGATGTACACCAACCTTGAGGGAAATCTGGAATCTGGTTATCCACTTTTTGGCAACCCCGATCTTGATGCTGAAAAAACGGTTTATTACGAACTCGGATTCAAGCATCTGTTGGGGGATGCCCTGAGGATGGAATTGACCACCTATTATAAAGATATCAAAGATATGATCGGTGCTCGCGAGGTGGTTGATGAAGTTGGGAATAGCTATACCGTCTATACCAATTCCGATTACGGCTCCACCAAGGGATTTGATTTTGCACTTGAAAACATCAACCAGGGTTCTATGAGTTGGTCGTTGCGTTATTCATACATGATGGCTTCCGGCAATGCCTCCGATCCGAACGACTGGTACTATCAGTACTACACGGTAAATGCCAACGATCGTCCGCCGGTCCCGACACGGGAATATCCGCTGTCATTTGATCAGCGGCACAACCTGACTGCGGTCGCCGATTATCGTGTTAAACCGGGACAAAAGTTGAGCTTCCTCGGCACCGACTTACCGACCGCATGGGGAATCAATCTGCTTGGCACCTATGGCTCTGGATTGGCTTATACTCGAACCAGTAAAACTGGCGTTGCTGGTGCTTTGAATGCCGAGAGAATGCCATCAACCGTCCGACTTGATATGCGCTTTAACAAGGACTTCTATTTCGCCGGTTATGATGGCAACTTCCTGAGTTTCTTCCTCGAAATCGAAAACCTGCTTGATCGCAGAAATGTCCTTGATGTTTATACAAACACCGGGGAACCGGATGATGATGGGGACGAGATCTTGACCACCAATACCGATTATGAAGAGAGAGTCAGACTGCATGACTTGATGCAGAATGACCCTCAAAACTATGATCGCCCAAGGCAACTCCGTGTCGGATTGTCCTACAACTTTTAGGTTGAAACCAGCGAGGATGTAATGAATAAATGGTACTTATTGCGACTCAGCCTTTTGGCGGCCCTGTTGATTCTGATAGGCGCCGGGGTTGTTGCGGGGGCAATCAGATCGACCGAATTTCCAGCACCGGGAGTGATTGATCAGATCACTCACGACCGGGGTAACCTGGTGACAACGGTCAACAACTTTGGGTATATCGGCGGTTACTCCTGGGCGGGACGTCCCTCAGGGCGCTGGCCGGCTAACTCCGATCATGATTATCTGGCCGAGATGACCTTCTGGATCGGCGGACTGGATAGTGCCAATAATGTTTTGTTGGCCAACACCACCGACGACTTCAATCCGATGGTCAACTGGAGTGCGGCGGATGAGCCGACCGATTTCCGTCTTTCGACCGATACCGCTTCATTTGCCTACGATGCCTCCGACACTACCGGAGCAGGGATTGGCTTTCCAGCCAACGGTTGGCAGGCATGGGATGCGGTTAACGAAATCTGGGGTTACAACCAGGTTTATAACTCACTTGATTCGACCTTCTATGATGGCGGTCCGGTTGGCGTGCAGGAATCTATCTGTCGCTTCAAGGATGATGGCACCAATCAGCCGGTTATGGGACTTGAAATTACCCAGACGATCCGTCAATGGAACTATAAATACAACAAAGATATGATTTTCATCAATTTCACAATAAAAAATGGTAGCAATCAGGATTATCATGATGTTGCGCTGGGCCTTTATTGCGATTTTGATATTGGTGGTAACGATCCATCGACCGGCGAAAACGGACGATTGGGTGATCTGGTCGATTCCGATTCGGCCCTCTCTTTGGCCTGGACCTACGATGAAGATGGTTACGACCCCGGTTGGGGACCATCGGTTCAAACCGGATTGATGGGGACGGTGGTTCTTTCCACACCTGGCGATATCGGTATGACCTCGTTTAATACCGGCCAATGGGAAAACCTGCCGGATAACGATGCTGACCGCTATGCCATGATAAACAATACCGAGTTCGATCCTTCATTGGCTCCGACCGATCAGTATTATATTCAAGCGGTTCGCGGAATCAGCTTGGATGCCGGAGAAACAATCGAGTTCAACTTTGCTTTGGTTGCGGCCCCCAATAGGGAGTTCTTACTGGAGCGGGCACAAACGGCGAAATCGCTTTTCCAGCAATTTTATATTGGCCCTGCACCACCACAGCCGACTGTGCTGACCGGAGTTTCGGGTGACCATAGAATGGAACTGTATTGGAATCAAGATTCCGAAAATTCCATTGAGCTGACGACCGGATTGAAGGATTTTGTCGAGTATCGTATTTTCCGTTCAACCGACAAGGGTCAGACATGGGGAACCATGACTCTGAATCCTGATCAATCGGTCGGTCCGGATTTTTATCCAATCGCCAAAATTGTTCAGGATGGCTTCGGCAAATACCGGCATCACTTCAGCGAGGAAAATCTTACCAATGGTATGGAATATTGGTACAGCGTTGTTGCCGTCGATTCCGGCACTCTCGATTTGAATCTGATTGATTCGCTGTCCAATGGCCGAATGTCCCCGGAAACGGCGACCAATACGGTCAGAATAATTCCGCGCGATGATCCGCTCGGATTTGATCGTGCGAGCGTTGATTATGTTCACACCAATTCAAGTGGTTGGGACGGGCAATTAAGGAGCCTTCAAATATATGTCGCCGATGAGACCGCTTTGACCGGTGATGATTACCGCGTACTGTTTACCGGCGATCTCAACGATCCGACCGTCTATATGTCGATTATAAATGAGACCTACGATGATACGCTGTTGGTTGATTCTTTGGTACCAGGACGAAAGGTTGATTATAGCCCAGTTGTTGATGGTCTGCTTTTCGACGTTTCCCAGCCGTTCTACGAATATCCGGACAGCACTTATCAGACCGCTTTTGCCAGCTCCGGAAACTCGATTGAGGCGGTTTTTGTGGAAAAAACGTACCCTTCGCTTCCTGCTGACCAATTCCTTAATGATCTTGAAATCAGGTTTACGGCCAACGGTTCGACCGCTTATAACTGGGCTGATGACTCGCCATTGCCGGTACCGTTTGAGGTTTGGAATGTGACAGAGAACGTTCAGGTCGGTTGCTGGGTGATCGATTGGATGGGGGATGGAGAATTCACGGTTGCCGATGAGGATTATCTGGTTCTCGCTAACCTGCCTGATAGTACGACGAATTATCCGGGCACCGCCTGGCCCAACTATGTCACTTGGTATATGCAGTTGGAAACCACATCGACTCCTACGACCGGAGATGTTTTTACCATTTTGGGTCCGGGGATTTTGTCATCAGATGATAACGTGACCTTTACCGCTGACAAACATGCGATCATTGCCAGCACAGCCACGGCTGATCTCAAAAAGATCCATGTCGTTCCCAATCCTTACATGGGATACGCCAAGTGGGAATCCGGTTTTATTCCGAAAATCCAGTTTGTCGATCTGCCGGAAAAATGTACGATCCGAATCTACACCCTCGCTGGCGAACAGATCAGTACCGTTGAGCATGACGGTACCGGTTCTGAAGATTGGAATCTCCAATCGTCAGCCGGGCGTGGTATTGCATCCGGTATTTATCTGTACCATGTTGAAAGTTCAGTTGGCAATTACACCGGCAAGTTTGCCGTAATCAGATAGAAAGTGCAGGAGAATAGAATGAAAAAGATAGCCATATATTTTATGATTCTGCTGTTTATCTGTAGCGGCGGAGTATTGGCTGACGATATGACCCGAACCGGTTCGGTCGGTGCGCAATTTCTCAAAATTGCGGTCGGCTCAAGATACCAGGGGATGGGTGAATCGTCGGTAGCAGTTGTCAGCGATGCCTATAGTATGTATTGGAATCCGGCTGGCATGGCCAACGTCGAATCCAATAACATCACCTTTACCAACGTTGACTGGATCGCTGGTGTGCGCCTTAATTATATTAGTGTCGCCAGTCGGATCGAAGATTTTGGCGTCGTCGGGTTCTCTGCCACGTTGATGGATGTGGGAGAGATGGCGGTGACGACGGTTGATGATCCTGATGGTACCGGGGAAACTTTTTCCGCTTCCAGCATGGCTTTGAGTGCTGGTTATGCCAGTTTCCTAACGACTCGTCTGGCCTTTGGGGCCTCGATCAAGTATGTCTATGAAAAGATATATAGTGAGACATCGGGTGGAATCGCCTTTGATTTTGGGACCCAGCTTCAGACCGGGTTTAAATCTTTGCGGATCGGTATGAACATTGCCAATATGGGACCGGAACTGAAATTTTCCGGACCGAACCTGAATACCGGCCTCAACGAGACAACCACCGGCGGCAGTATTGATGTCAATTCATATAACCTGCCTTTGACCTTCCGTCTGGGGATGGCGTATGACTTCGTTGACGATCCTGAGAATAAGTGGACCTTTGCGATGGAAGCCAAACATCCCAACGACAACGAACAACAGATGTCGATGGGGACCGAGTATGGTTACCACGAACGGTATTTTCTCCGGACCGGATATAAGTTTAA
>JAUUYJ010000244.1 GCA_030588275.1 Candidatus Zixiibacteriota bacterium
ACCCGGCCCTTCCTGATGCCAAGCTGACCAAAATCTACAAGAAAGCCCAGGATGCAATGAAAGCGGAATTTGCAAAAATTGTGCTTAGTGATCTTAAAGTCAAAGGTGCCAAGCAGAAAGCAAAGAAGAAAACGCGCTAACCTGTAATTGACTGGAAGATCAGATCTTTTATGTAAACATCTGAGTGATCTATATAGAGCACCATTCAGCTATAACCGGGTTGAGATATCTCTCAACCCGGTTTTTTTTGTTCGCATTACAGGTTTGGGCGGAACATTCATTAAGTGGGTAGCTCTTTCCCTGATTCCTTATTGACAGCTTCCATCAGACTGCCGATATTCCAGCGAGGTCCAACAAGAAGAAACAGACTGGCAAAAGAGATAAAACGAGAATAAATGTCGCGATACGATTTGATTGTTATTGGTGGAGGGCCAGCCGGAATTATGGCAGCCGGACAGGCAACTGAGCAAGGGCTGTCCACATTGTTGTTGGAAAAGAAAAGTCAACTGGGGCGCAAATTGAGTATCACCGGTAAAGGAAGGTGCAACCTTACCAATATCGCTTCCCTCCCGGATTTCCTGGATCATTTTGGAAAAAATGGGCGGTTTTTGCGGCAACCGTTTAATCGGTTCTTCTCCCCCGACCTGGCCTCATTTTTGGCCGACTTGGGGGTTGATATCAAAACTGAACGTGGGGGGCGAGTATTCCCCGCTGACGATAATGCTCCGGCAGTCACCAAAGCGTTGGTCCGATGGATTCATACTGTCGGAGTGACCGTTATATCCGGACTGTCGGTTGACAAACTTCTCGTTAAGGACAATCGCATCGCCGGAGTCCGGGCCAACAATCGAGAATTTTTTGCTCGACGAGTCATTATCGCTACCGGTGGGTTATCGTATCCGGCGACCGGATCAACCGGTGACGGATATCTATTGGCTCAATCGGTTGGTCATCAGGTTATCCCTACCCGACCGGCTCTGGTTCCTTTGGAAACAGCCGGAAAGGTCGCTCAGAGTTTGCAAGGTCTGAGCCTGCGTAATATTCGGGTGAGGGTTGAGGTTGATTCTTCATCCGGAGAAAGTGGGGCTGAAGGTGCAAGTAGAGGTAAAGGCAAGGGAAAGAAGCAAAAGGGGCAAAAAGAGCAGTTTGGAGAGATGATCTTTACCCATTTTGGAATCTCCGGACCAATCATCCTAACCATCAGCCGACAGGTTGTTGATGCCTTGCAAATGAGGAAGCGAGTCTTTCTGACCCTGGACCTCAAACCAGCTCTGGATGAAAAAAAACTTGATGCTCGGTTGTTACGCGATATCCAGGAACATGGGAAAAAGAAATTCCAGACCCTGCTGGGTGGGTTGCTCCCGTCCAAGCTGGTCCCGGTCTGTTGTCAGCTTACGCGGATATCCCCCGATAAAATCTCCAACCAGATATCCGGTGACGAACGTCGTCGCTTGTTGGACTGGCTCAAATGTTTTCGTCTTGAAATAAAACGGCACCGTTCCTATAACGAAGCGATTGTGACCGCCGGTGGTGTTTCAACTCAGGAGATTAATCCCCGGACGATGGAATCTAAACTTATTTCGGGGCTGTATTTTGCGGGTGAGCTTCTTGACGTTGATGGTGAGACCGGTGGGTATAATCTGCAAGCCGCCTTTTCGACCGGCTGGCTGGCCGGTCATTCAGCCGCAGAACAAGCATAATCTAATAACCAAGTTTAAGATCAACCCGATTCGGCAACCTCTTCCCTTCCGATGCCAGATTGAGTAAAGAAGCGATCGCCTCGGCTCGCATCAGTTCCGATTGATCGGAATGTCCTGCGATGTGCGGAGTCATGATTACGTTTGGTAAATCGGCCCATCGATATTGCGATGGAGCCGTTTTTGATCGGGCCGTTTTTGAGTCGGGGTAATTGTACCAAACATCCAGACCGGCGCGGATTTTTCCTTTTCTGAGGCAATCATCCAGAGCCGTTTCGTTGATAATCGCACCACGCGATATGTTTATCAGGATCGCATCATGCGGAAGAAGCGACAGCTCCGGTGCGTCAATCAGATCGGTCGTGTCTGGTGTCAGAGGAAGTGACAAAAACAGAAGATCGGTAGTTGGTAAAAGATTCTTGAGGTCGGTGATCGGATGTAGTGGGATTTCCTCCGCCCCGTCTCCGGAGGTATTCAGACCAGTAACTCGAACGCCAAACGATTTTAGTCTCAGGCCGATCTCTTTCCCTATCGCGCCATATCCAACAATTAAAGCGCGCCGACCGGCCAGTTGCAGGATGCCATGATTATCTTCGTACCTGATGGTCCAGTCGTCCCGGCATAGTGCATTGTGGGCCGGAATAATCTGCTTGGCCGAACCGATCATCAAAGCTATTGCCATCTCGGCAACGGCCACTCGATTGTGATGGATGTTGTGGATCGCAATGTCGGGAAACCCCTGCATCAACTCCCTCGTTTTTTTGGGCAAGCCGGACCAGGGAATTATAAGTCGCTTGAGCTTGGGACTGGCTTCAATAAGTTCCCGATCCGGGACGCCGCAAACGAGCGTATCAAAATCGGCCGGTTCTGGAGTTTCGGTGCCAGACGAAATTGCAACAGATTGATTAACCAAACCGTTTAGCTTGGCAGTGAATTCTGAGTTATCCTTTTCCCATATATGCACTCGCACCATGATGCTCCTATAATTATTGGATGATAATATTATACGTCAGGCATTCTCTGAATCGTTGCTCGTCGCGGCTCGGTCAAGATGGCCAGTAATCAATTGCACTCCGCCAAGAGAAATCAGGCTGAAAACAGCACCGGCGACAAAGACGATCCGATAATCGACCATCCAGAGGAGACCACCCAAAGCTGGAAGAAAGACCGCCGCAATATGATTGATGGTAAATCCGGCCGCCATCGTCGGGGCGATATCGCGCGGGTCCCCAATTTTTTGAAAAAATGTTCGGATCGCTATGGCAAAATTAAAAAAGATGTGATCGGCAATGTACAACGAACCGGCCAACCATTTTGATTCGACCAGAGCGTAGCCGGTGAAGACTAATATCAAACTGAAATATTCCACCGAGAGAACTTTCCGCTCACCGAAACGGTTGATCCATTTTCCGATCAGAGGGGCCAGGAAATAGTTGATGCCGTTGTTGATCAAAAAGAGAATGGCGATCTGCTGGACGCTGAAGTCAAATTTTTTGACCAAAAGAAAAACGGCAAAGGCGACAAAGATCTGACGACGGGCTCCGGCCAAGAAGGTCAGAAAATAATAGAGCCAGTATTTTTTTCTGAAGATCATTTTTTTGTGCTGAGGGATAATCGTTTCTTCCGATGGGTTTCGCGACAGGCTCCAGAGGGCAACAATTAATATCAGTCCGCCGATGACGGCATAAATTTGCAGATACGGAAAGTATTCGGCCATGACAAAAATCAGAATACCTACTCCGATGTTGGTTTAAGCCGACAGGCTCCGCATCCGCCCCATCACCAGTGGAGCCTGAGTTTTATTGAAGTATTGGAGCGTTAAAGAATTGTTGGCCGTTTCGTAATAATGAAAACCAAAACTCATTATCAAAGTCGTGATCATCAAACCATTGAAGGTTGGCAATAAACCGGTCAGTAAGACACCGACTCCGAGAATCGCAATCGAAATTGATGCAAGACGATGTTCCCGGATAAGGAGCAGAATAAAAACAATCAAAAGAGCCAGAAAGCCGGGAATCTCCCGGACCGACTGAATGATACCGATATCCTGCCCGTTAAGACCAATAACGTTGACAGCAAAATTGTCAAACAGCGTCCGCCAGCTCTGGAGACCAAGCGAGGAACAGATGGTAAGAATCGCCAGGAAGCGATACATCTTGATGTTATTAAATTTGGGCAATTCTGCACTCAGGGGTGACTTCACGGTCAATCAATTCCTGTATCAAAGTTGACAATCATATTTGGGAATCGGCAATAAATGATCTGAGAGGCGATTTGGCAAGCAGGATTGTAAGGATTAGAAAAGGTAGAACTATGAGAATTTATAAAATAAAGGGGATCGGCCAGAACCGATCCCCTTTAACATCATGCAGTATGCCATCGGTTTACGGTACGCAAACCGGAG
>JAUUYJ010000301.1 GCA_030588275.1 Candidatus Zixiibacteriota bacterium
ATATCTTTGGGGAATTTGCTCCGGCCATTATCGGTCAGGTTGATCGAATGTTCCCGCTCGTCGATGGCATAGTACAACTCCTCGTCAAACTCGAACATCTTCTTGTCTCTTATCAGCGATGATTCGACCTCACCAATCAGCTTCTGAATCCCCGGCTCTTTGAGCATCGCCATGAATTTTTTGTGCTTGGGGGCACCACGTCGGATTGCCAAGAGGTACGATCCGGCTTCAAATTGCTTTTCATCGTCAGCCAATGCCTTTACAGCTTTGGCCAAATAATCACCCATCAACTGATTTTGATTTCGAACCAGCGAAGCAACGACCGGTTGGAGTTCTTTGTACTGTCCGGTTCCAGCCGATTCGACCGCTCCGGATATTATCAGCGGGGTACGAGCTTCATCAATCAGGAGCGAATCAACCTCATCGACGATCCCATAATGATAGCCACGCTGGACCCGATCTTCGGCGGTCTGAACCATGTTGTCACGCAGGTAATCAAAACCAAATTCATTATTGGTCCCAAAGGTGATATCGCAGTTGTACTGGTCTTTCCGTTCCTGTGGGGTCATATCATGCCGGATACAACCGACGGTCAGCCCGAGAAAAGTATAAATTTTCCCCATCCACTGGCTATCGCGCAACGCCAGATAATCGTTGACGGTGACAAGGTGGACCCCTTCACCGGTGAGAGCGTTGAGATAGACCGGCATTGTGGCGACCAACGTTTTTCCTTCTCCGGTAGCCATTTCGGCGATGCGTCCTTGATGCAGAACTATGCCGCCAAAGAGCTGGACATCGTACGGAATCATTTCCCAAACCGTTTCGATTCCGGCAACTTCCCAGGAGGTTCCCATCAGACGCTTACAGGTCTGCTTGACGACGGCGAACGCTTCCGGCAGAAGATCGGTCGTCGTTTCTCCCTCTTTAAGACGGGTTCTGAATTCATCGGTCCTGGCTCTCAGTTGGTCGTCTGTCAACGATTCCATCTGGTCGAAAAGCTCATTAATTTTCTCAACCTGGGGCCAGAGTTTTTTGCGGTCACGGTCATGCTTGGTGCCGAACAGTTTGGTAATCAGATTTTTCATAGTACCTTATCGAATCAATGTTATTTCACGAACCGAAAAATATCAATAAACAGCAGTAAAGATCAAGTCTTTTCAGCCATTGGTGCCCTTTTTAATACAATCTTATATCCTTTTTGGGCCAATTATTGTTTTTGAAATGAATAAAGAGGCGATGATCTGGAATAAAAAACCACTGGTGGCCTTGCGGAACTGGCTGGCCTTCTGTTTTATACCGGTGATGAAGATTTTTTGGCTCTGATTAATTAAAAACTATATGGAATCAACCTTGGACCTAAGTATGAATTTGACCAAATGACCCGTCTCAACGGTATCGTTACCCGGGGGCATGGGAATCGCTTTGTCGTTTTTTCCGAGGGGACTTACTATAGCTGTACCGTTCGGAAAAAAGTCAAATATCTCACCAATCTGACCACACCGGTTGCGGTCGGGGATGATGTCTATTTTGAGTTGACCAATACTGAGGTGGCGGTTGGCGTCGGGGCAGAAGCCGGTTTGCCGGAAGGGGTCATTGTAGAAATCCAACCGCGCCGCTCGGTCCTCTCTCGTCCTGCTGTCGGTCGGGAACAGATTGAGCATGTCTTAGCGGCCAACGTCGATTCGCTGGCGGTTGTTACATCAATATCGGAACCGATTCTCAAACCGGGGTTGATTGATCGCTTTCTCATTGCCGCCGCGATCGGCAATCTCGAAGCGGCAATTGTCGTCAATAAGATTGATCTGAAAGGGGAGTTTGATCCTCAGGAGATTGCCAATATTTATCGCCCGCTCGGTATCGACCTGTTTCTCACTTCCGCCGAACCGGAGGGGGAGAACGCCAGCTCGGACTCATCAGGTAATGAAATTAATCTGTTTCGAGAATATCTCAGAACTCACCGAACCGTTTTGGCGGGGCATTCCGGTGTTGGAAAATCATCCCTTTTAAACCGTATCTATCCCGGAATGAACTTAAAGACTTCGGCTATTTCGCAACGGTCCGGACGGGGCCGACATACGACCAGTCATATGGAGCTTTACCATTTACCGGGGGGCGGGGCGGTTATTGATAGCCCCGGTATTAAGGTGCTCGGCCTCTGGCAACTGGACAAGAAAATCCTGGACGAGTATTATCCGGAGATGGAGAATATTCGCACTCAATGTCGCTTTACCGGGTGCAGTCATATACCGGAACCGAATTGTGCCGTCAAGGATGCGGTCAAAAATGGTGATATCTCTGAGTTGCGTTATAATAATTACATCCAGATATATCAATCGCTGTAGAATCAATCGCTGTAGCCAACTTTGTCAGCGTTCGGCAAAGAATTTTTACCAATTGGCCGATATTTAGTACAGGTATATTATGGCCTCAAAAAATGTAGAATTCAAAGTTGGCCTTCTGGTTATGGCCGCCGTCGTGATCTTGGTCTTTGCCATTTATCTGGCCCGAGGCTTCCGTTACGGTCAGGAGTTTTATTCCGTATCAGTTATGTTTCCGGAAGTGGGGGCTCTCTCATCCGGCGATCCGGTTGCCGTTTCGGGAGTGAACAAAGGGAAGGTAAAAGCGATTGCCTTAAAGGACGGGGCGGTTGCCGTTTTGATTGATCTGACAACCGATGTAATCCTGAAGGAAGATGCTTCGTTTGTGGTCAAAAATATCGGATTGATGGGAGAGCGGTTTGTGGCGGTTAATACCGGTAAATCTGAGTTACGTTTAGATCGTTCCAAAAAGACTTGGGGCCGGTTTGATCATGGTATCCCGGAAGTGATGGGGATGATGGGTGGAGTAATTTCACAGATGTCTGATTTGGTCAGCCTGCTTGAAAAGACGGCGATCTCACCTACAACCCTCGACAAATTTTCCGAAACCGTTGCCCGTATGCACAGCATCACCGGTCAGTTGGATGCTTCGGCTCACACCAATCTTCCCCGCATTGATAGTGCAATCTCAAATTTTGCCGAAATGTCTTTGAACTTGAAAGAAACTGTCCGTAGAAATCAAATCCATCTTGATTCCGGAGCGGCCCGCTTTGACGAAGCATCAATCCGGTTCAACGCAATCTTAACTGATATGGCCGAAGCATCGGTCCGCCTCAATATGTTTGCCTCCGATCTGGAAG
>JAUUYJ010000127.1 GCA_030588275.1 Candidatus Zixiibacteriota bacterium
GGGTGGATTAATGTTTCTGTTTATGGGTTTGCCCTCCCCCGTTTTTTGGGGCGCATTCATGGCATTTCTGGCGTTCATTCCGATAGTCGGCCCGTCCCTCATATACATCCCGGCCGGTGTTATTTTGATTTTGTCCGGCTCACCGATCAAGGGGATGTTTTTAATCGGCTTCGGAACGGTTGTTGCCAGCCAGTTTGACAATTTTCTCAGGCCAATGCTGGTCGCCGGAAAAACCAAAATGCACACCATGTTAATGTTTGTTTCGATTATGGGGGGGGTCGCCAAGTTTGGCCTTTTGGGTGTCGTTTTGGGTCCGTTGATCGCCGCCATTTTTGTAACGCTGTTTGACCTTTTCCGCATGAAGATGTTGGAAGGGGAGAAAAAGATTTTGCAACCGGCAGGAGCTGATAGCATCGGAATTGATACAAAAGATGATGAAGATCAGGATGAGGGGAATGACGGGGGTGAGGGTAATCGGGATCGAGCCAAATCGGATGATGATGCTTAGGTAACCTCCGCTTCCTTTTTTCGATATCTTACGCCAAGCAGTTGCCTGACAAAGTACGCTCCCAGATAAACTAACCCGGCCAGAATAATAATCGTCGCCCCGGCTGGCCAACCCGGTCCATAACTTAGCGCCAATCCCAACGTCGTTACCACCAGACAAACCGCCGTCGCCAGAAGCATCATCCGCGATAAGCTGTTGGTAAAATATCCGGCGGTGGCGGCGGGGAGACTGATTAAAGCAATAACCAAAACGATGCCAACCACAGAAACTAACAGCACCACCGTCAATGCGGTCATGATAAGAAGCAATAGATAGTATAGATCGACTCGGATGCCGCGCAAGCGGGCATGTTCTTCGTCAAAGCAGACTGCCATCAACTGGCTGTAAAATATCCAGGCAACCAGCACAACAACCAGATCAAGCAAAGCAATAAGGAACAGGTCGCGGGGCGTTACCATCAGGATATTTCCAAAAAGGTAACTCATCAAATCTTCGTTATACCCCGGCGTTTTCCAGATAAAGATAATCCCAACCGCCATCCCTACCGCCCAGATAGCACTGATGACACTATCTTCCCTCTGCGATCCGCGATTACTTCCTCCGCTTGATTTATCCTGCCGACTAATGCGACTGATAACGCCAGCCGCCAGCAAGGCCGAAGCGATAGCACCATGAAGCGGTTCCAACCAACTGATATGATGCACTACTTGTAAATACCGAGCCAATCCCATTCCACCCAGAACAAAATGAGCCATAGCTCCGGCCACATATGTGATGCGGCGGGTTACAACATAGCTACCGACAACGCCGCAGGCGACAGATGAAAGGGCTCCTGCCAAAAGAGCATATTGCAAAAAGGAGTAATGCACAGCCGCCTGAAAAAATTCAAACATCAATCGGTCCCCCATCACCCACACCCGTACCCGTGCCGGACTCACTATTTCCTTTGCCCGGAATGAAGACACCATGTTCGCATCGGTCGCAGAGATCATCATGCGGTTTGGTTATTTTTTCGTGGCTAACCAGACGAACGTCCGCACCATACAACTCCGAAATGATCTCGCTGGTGATCCCGCTGGTTGGATGCATGACGGCTCGTTTATTGACGCATAAGACAGAGCGAACAAAAGGGGCGACAAACGAAGCATCATGAGTAACCATAACCAATGTCATCCGCTGGTTGAGTTGTTGCATAACACGGTACAAATCTTTTTGCGCCGAGGGGTCAATATGCGCCGTCGGTTCATCCAGAAACAGGAGGTCCGGCTCCGATGCCAACGCCCGAGCAATCATCACCCGCTGTCTTTGTCCACCAGACAACTCCGCCAATTGCCTCCCGCCATAATCGGCCAATTCAACCTCTGACAAAGCTCGTTCTGCGATAAGTCGATCGGCGCGGCGAAACCCGCCCCACGGTCCGGTCGATGTTAAACGCCCCATCAAGACAAAATCTGTCACCCGCATCGGAAAACGGGGATCGAACTGAAAATATTGAGGGACATACCCAACCCGTTCTCGCACTTTGCGGGGGGGGCTATCAAAAACGGCGATCCGTCCTTGTTGCGGTTTAAGCAAACCAAGCAGTAATTTAATCAGAGTTGTTTTTCCACCACCGTTGGGACCAACGACGCTGACAAAATCAAGCCGGTTGATATGCAGACTGATGTTGTCTAAAACTAACCGACCGTTATAGGCAAAGCTGACCCCTTCTACCAACACGACCTGTTCATTCTTTTGTTTCTGCTCACTCATGTTTTTATCAGCACCACTTAATTACTGCCTTGACATCCGATCGCCTGCTTAATCAGCCGTGCAATGCTATCCAGATTATCAAGGAACTCTTCTGACAACGGATTGATAGAAATTGTACCGCACCCAATCTTATCCGCCACAGTCTGCGCTGTGTTTGATGAAAACTGTGGCTGTATCAAAATTGCAACGATGCTGTCATTTTGGGCCTGTTCTATCAGAGCAATCATCTCGCGCGCACCCGGCTCATGACCATCAACCTCAACAGCCGTTTGCGTCAAATTGTAACGGGTAGCAAAATACCCAAACGATGGATGAAAAACATAAAATCGTCGGCCCGCACATTCGTCAAGCGATTGGGTAATTTTCTCGTCGATAGATTTCAGGTCGCTTACAAGAAGGTATAAATTATTCTGATATTCAGTTGAGTTCGGTGGGTCAATTTCAATCAGGGCATCGCAAATCGTTTGCGCCATTACTTGCGCCAGGATCGGATCAAGCCATATGTGGGGGTCGAGGTTTTCGTGAACATGCCCACCGTGCGAATATCCGGAACCACCCTCGGAAATCGGTTGGAGTTCTATCCCATCCCGACAATCAACCATTTTAAGATCTGGCATGATCCGTGCGATCTTCTCCATTAAAGTAGTTTCAAACGGGACACCGACTCGCACCAAAAGATCAGATTCCGACATTCGCCCCATCAGGCGAGGGGAAGGATCAAACGCTTCGGGTGATTGACCCGGACCGATCAATATCTCGACAGAGACAAAATGTCCACCAATCCGTTCGACAAAATAGGCCAAAGGGGGGATGCTGACAAAGATATCGAGCTTTTCTGAAGCGCAGGCTGTCTTATTATTATAGAGGAGAGTGATCAACCCCAAAAACAGAAGGGATAGGAATAGGGGGCGTGCTTTATTTGAAATTTTCACCATTAAATTTAATTCGCCTATTTGAAGCCTGCCTAAGCATGGCCCTTGTTACAGATCAGATGCTTTTCATGGCAATCACCACATTCCTGGATCACATGCTGGCGTGAAAACCGATCCCAATGCCGTTTTTGATCGGGGGTCAAAAAACCGCTCCCGGCGCACAGCGGGCAATTGGAATCGAGAGCCGAGGCGACCGCCGACCGAATAAACTCCGACCGATTGGGGATATCTTTTAGAAGGGCCGACAGGTTAGCATCAACCTTGAAGGTCATCACTTCGTTTTTGCTTTTGCGGTTAGTCGCGGTACTCTTAATTTTCCTATTTTTCTGCACTGGCTTATCCTGGTTAAATAATCATCAGATTATAAAAAAATATTACATTGTAATACCAATGTCAAGCTGGAAATGCTCTTTTAAGAATTCAGTTTCCACCCATTCCGGCTTGCCGATTCGGTTGTGGCCCCGTATATTTTTATCATATGAATGGATGTCTTGAACATATTGCCCAGCGCGACTGTTTTTTTCTGATTGCCGGTAACTGCGTCGTTGAAGATGAGCAGACGACAATGGAAACCGCCGAATATCTGAAAATTATCTGCGACCGTCTCAATCTGCCGTTGATTTATAAATCATCATTTCGCAAGGCAAATCGTACTTCCGGTGAATCGTTTACCAGCTTGGGTGACAAGGAGGCGATTCGGATTCTCACTAAGGTAAAAACCGAATTTGACCTGCCTCTTTTGACCGATATTCACGAAGTGCGAGATTTGGATCTGATCGAAGATATCGACGTTTTGCAGATTCCGGCCTTTTTGTGTCGTCAAACCGATCTCATTAGATCAGCCGCCAAAACTGGAAAATGGGTCAACATCAAAAAGGGTCAATTTCTCGCTCCGGAAAACATGAAAGAGGCGGCCGCCAAAGGAGCCGACCTCAACGATGGAAAAATTATGCTGACCGAACGAGGAACCACCTTTGGATACAATAACCTTGTCGTCGATTTTCGCTCTCTGGCCATTATGAACAGTTTCGGCTATCCGGTTGTTTTTGACGCCACCCATTCGGTCCAGCGGCCCGGAGGACTTGGCGACAAATCGGGTGGTGATCGGGAATTTATCATTCCATTAGCCCGAGCCGCCGCCGCCGTCGGAATTGATGGGCTGTTTGTCGAAACCCACCCTGACCCGATCAGGGCCAAATCTGATTCCGCGACGCAAATGCCGTTGGTAATGATGCCGGAGCTTATAAAATCGATACTGCAATTCTTCTATGACTGAAAAAAAATCTCCGCAAAGTAAGAAGCTGACAAAATCGGCGGCAATCAAAAAGCTGGCCGGTATCAAGGCGTTGATCCTCGATGTTGATGGTGTCTTGACCGATGATTTTTTATATTTTGGATCGGGCGGGTTTGAGCTGAAAAAGTTCCACATCGGTGATGGCTTGGCGATTGTCCTGGCGATGAAATCCGGTTTGGAGGTTATCATTATGTCTAATCGCTTTTCCCCGGCGACCGCTTCCCGGATGAAGGACCTCCGGGTCAAGCATGTCATTCAGGAACGGGGCAACAAAGAAGAAATTGTCCGCGCATATCTTAAGAAAAAGCGAATGAAAATTAAGTACTCCGAATGCGCCTTTGTTGGAAACGACATTATGGACATCACTCTGGTTCGAGCTGTTGCCGTTGGTATCGCCGTTGGCAATGCCGTCCCGGAACTGAAAAAAGTAGCCGATTTTGTCACCAAAGCGGATGGTGGTAATGGTGCGGTTCGAGAAATCGTCGAGATGTATTTCAAGGGAAATGGTCGCGCCATGCAGGACTTTTTTTGGAAATAGCGAATTAATATGGATACGGCACGAGAAGTTATAACAAAGCAAGCGGCCGCTATCACCGGACTATTGGATCGGCTCGATCATAATTTTGTCGATGCGGTGTCGGCAATTATGGCTATCTCCGGGCGAGTGATCGTCACCGGGATGGGGAAATCAGGCATCATCGGAAAAAAGATCGCCGCCACCTTAGCATCAACCGGCACACCTTCGATGTTTCTCCACCCAGCCGAAGCGATTCATGGCGACCTTGGGGTTGTCACAACCAACGACATCGTTCTGGCGATATCCAAATCGGGCGGCACCTCCGAGCTGTATCAATTGATCCCTTCATTCAAGCGATTAGGCTTAAAAATAATTCTCCTCTCCGGCGACATCTCCTCGCAGTTGGCCGAGAGATCTGATATTGTTATCGACTGTTCAGTTGATGAGGAAGCCTCCTCGATCAGCATCGTCCCGACCTCATCATCCACCGCGGCGGTTGTGATGGGTGATGCGTTGGCGGTGGCCCTTTTGAAAAAGAAAGGGTTCACCAAAGAGGATTTCGCCAAACTGCATCCGGGTGGTGCGTTGGGCCGACGACTCCTTTTGCGCGTGTCTGATCTCATGCACAGCGGTGATAAAATTCCGACGGTTTCAGCAACTACCTCGGTTCAGGAAACGTTGATAGTCATGTCGCGCGGACGACTCGGGATGGCGGTGGTCCTGGGTGATGCCGGTCGCTTGGCCGGAATATTTACCGATGGTGACCTACGCCGCCTGACTGAAAAAACTTCCGACTTCCGATCAATCCCGATAGCGGAAGTGATGGTCGCAAAACCAAGAACGATCTCCCCCGATGCGATATTGGATGAAGTTCTTTCGCTGTGCGAGAAATTCAAGATCACGGCGTTGGTGGCGGTTGATGGTGACGACATACCGGTCGGCGTAATTCATATTCATGATATCCTCGCCTCCAAGCTGGTTTAGATTGCGGTTGTCATGATCACCAAAAAAATCAGGCATGACATAGTTTTTTATCTGGCTCGCCTACTATTCTTTGTTGTCAACCTCCTCCCTCGCAGTTTCACTCTGATGATCGGTGAATCACTCGGGATGGCCGCTTATCTTTTTATTAAAAAAGAGCGGCACAAAGCATTAACCAACCTCAATCGAGCTTATGGCGACAGCCTCAGTTATCGACGCAAAAAAGAGATTGCCCGAGACAGCTTTGTCACCCTCGGACGATGCGCGCTGGAGGCGATGCGTCTACCAAAGTATTACCACCATCAGATTTACCCCGATATCGAAATTGTCGGTGAACAGAATTTAATAAATGCTCTCGAGCGGAAAAACGGCGTTGTCGTATTTACCGGGCATATCGGAAATTTTGAACTGCTGGCCGCCTTCGTCGCACAGTCGGGTTACAAAACGGCGGTGATCGGGCGGGAGCTTTACCAAAAGCGACTCGATCAACTGTTAATTCAAAACCGTTCGGCGATGGGGTTAGTCAACGTCCGGACCGACGATTCTCCCCGAACGATTTTGAAACTTCTCAAAGATAATTACACCATCGGTTTTTTGATCGATACCGATTCGTTTCGGGTGGCTGGCGAGTTAACTCCGTTCTTTGGACGTCCGGCTAAGACGCCGATTGGTCCGACTCAGTTAGGACTTTTAACCAAGTCTGCTTTTCTTCCAGTCTTTTGTCTGTCGTTTCCGGGTGGGAAATACAAGATCATCATTGGTGAAGAGTTGATGCCCGATTCGCATGATCGTTCTCCGGAGAACGTTTTCAAAATCACCTGTCAGATGACGGAGACGATCGAAGATATGATCCGCCAATATCCCGAGCAATGGATCTGGCTCCACAACCGCTGGCACACACACGAAGTGTGATTTAGTGCGCGCCGCACTGCGTTGGCGCGCCTGCTTCGAATCATCCTTTTTCTCAAAATCTATACTGTCTCGCCAGGGCACAAGTGCCTCTTTAGGCTCGACGCCAGGCATCGCCTGTTTTTTCGCTCATACGCTACACTTATTCGCCAGCTTCGTGGCCAACAAATTCCTTTAGTGCTCAACGCTCCAACGCTGTTATAAATGTCATTGCGAGGATACGGAGCCCGATAGGGCGATGTGACGTGGCAATCTCCCGTTAATACTAACACCAACAATGCGTACCGGCGGATTGGGTTCGGTCGGTCATTTTTCGGTTTTCGCCTCA
>JAUUYJ010000109.1 GCA_030588275.1 Candidatus Zixiibacteriota bacterium
CTTTCACCCAATCAGATATCAAGCATAATGGCCATGCCATCGAATGCCGTATCTATGCCGAAGACGCCTCTTCCGGGTTTATCCCATCAACCGGTAAATTAACCTCTTATCGTGAACCGGCTGGTCCGGGCGTGCGGGTCGATTCCGGATTCGTAGCCGGTGACGAAATCCCGATCTAGTACGATCCGCTGATTGCCAAGCTTGTTACTTGGGGGGCCGATCGTCCGCAGGCGATAGCCAGGATGAATCGGGCCTTATGCGAATATGTCGTGCAGGGGGTTGATACGACGATTCCGTTTGGCATATTGGTAATGAACAACAAAACCTATCAGAAGGGGGATATCTCAACTGCGTTTATCTCAGAAGAGATGCCCGATCTGGCCGCCTCTCTTGGCCAACCTGATGATGTTATTACCCAGTCAGCTTTGGCGGCGGCATTGATTGATTTTGAGGGACAGCTTAAACAAGTGGCCGCCCCGGATGGAGATGGTAAGAAAAAATCAACAACCAGTAGCTGGAAACTGTCCGGGCGAATCGACAATTTAAAAAAGGGTCTGGTCTGATGAAAAAATTAGAGGTCAAATCGGGCGACAGGAAATTTGTCTTTGAACTGCGTCGTGAGGGTGGACGGTATTATGCTTCTTTTGACGGAGATGGTGCAAGTGAACAACCGGCTGATCTGATCCGGCTGGATGGGAACCGCTACTCATTAATCGTTGGTGGGAAGTCGATAGAATTCGGCGTCGAACATAATAATGGTGGTTATGCCATCACGACCGGCGCGGATAGTGCGCAGTTTGTCGTCGAAGATTTTGAAATCGCTCGCATGAAAAAGAAAGCCGGAATTGCCGAGGCTGACGGTTCCAAAAATGTTGCCGCACCGATGCCAGGTATTATCACTCAGATAAATTGCCAGCCGGGAGATGAGGTGGAAAAAGGTCAAACTCTGATGGTGATGGAGGCGATGAAGATGGAAAATGATATCAAGTCGCCGGTGGCCGGAAAAATAGGCAAGATATCGGTCAGCCAATCGGACAGTGTTACCAAAGGACAGGTTTTGGTGGAGTTCGAATAATGGGTGACTGGGAAAAAGAAAAAAAAGCAAAAAAAGAAAAAGAGACAAGTTCTGGAATTGAGATTCCTCTAACTGCACCGGCTAAATCCCAAAATCATCCGCCCCCCGGTGAATATCCATTCACACGCGGTATATACAAAGAAATGTATCGGGGCCGATTGTGGACGATGCGCCAGTATGCCGGGTTCGGAACCGCCGAGGAGACCAACAAACGGTATCGTTATCTGCTCGATTCAGGGCAGACTGGACTGTCGGTTGCTTTTGATCTCCCAACTCAAATTGGCTACGACAGCGACGATCCTCTGGCTCAGGGTGAAGTTGGTAAAACCGGTGTGGCGATTGATACCATCGACGATATGGAGATGATGTTCGATAGCATTCCCTTAGACAAAGTTTCCACTTCGATGACAATTAATTCGACCGCCATCATTCTTTTGGCGATGTACGAAACGGTGGCGCACAATCAAGGGGTGCCAGCCGATAAAATCCGGGGAACGATCCAAAACGATATCCTCAAAGAGTTTATCGCGCGGGGAACGTACATCTTCCCGCCGCGCCAGTCGATGCGTCTGATAACCGATATATTTTCATATGCTCGCACCAGCCTGCCGAACTTTAATACTATCTCTATCTCCGGTTACCATATTCGCGAAGCAGGATCGACCGCCGTGCAGGAGGTTGCTTTCACCTTTGCCAATGCGATCTGCTATGTCGAGGCGGCCTTGACAGCCGGTATGGAGATTGATCAATTTGCGCCTCGGCTGTCTTTCTTCTTCAACGTCCATAATAATATATTCGAGGAGATCGCCAAATTTCGGGCGGCTCGGAGAATCTGGGCCGAGATCATGAAAAACCGCTTCAAGGCAAAAAGCGAAAAATCGATGTTTCTTCGCTTTCATACCCAAACGGCCGGATCAACTCTGACCGCCCAGCAACCGGAAAATAATATCGTTCGCGTAACCATGCAAGCGTTGGCGGCGGTTTTGGGGGGAACTCAATCTCTCCATACCAATTCGTTCGACGAAGCGTTAGCCTTACCGAGCAAAAAGGCGGCGGCGATAGCTCTTAAGACCCAGCAAATAATAGCCCATGAATCGGGGGCGGCTGACTCCATCGACCCTTTGGCCGGTTCGTATTATCTTGAATATTTGACCGACGAACTTGAGCGCGGTATCAATGAAATTCTTGACGAGGTTGATGGCCGAGGTGGAGCTTTGGCCGGTATCGAATCCGCTTATTTTCAGAACGAAATCGCTCGTTCGGCGTATCAGTATCAGAAGCGGATCGAAACCAACGAAGATATTGTTGTTGGGGTCAATCGGTTCAGAACCGAGGATGAGCATCAACCAGACCTCCTGAAAGTCGATCCTAAGTTGGAAAAACAACAGATAGAAAGATTAACGAAGATAAAATCAAATCGGGATAATGACCGAGTGGCTCAGGCACTTTCCAAGCTGGAGAAAGTAGCCAAAACATCCGATAATCTGTTTTATCCGGTAAAAGAGGCGGTTGCCAGCCGCGCATCGGTCGGCGAAATATCTAACTGCCTGCGAAAAATATGGGGAGAGTATGAGGCCAATGTTTAAGGAAATGACATCAGTTATAATTCTTTTGTTTGTGGTTGCGTCGTTTGGAATGTCAGGTTGTCAGGAAGAGATGGTCCAACCGGTCGATCCCGATATACAAATAATTTATGATGGATGCAAAGAACTGTTTACACGAATAAAAGTTCGCGATTACGAAGGCATTTGGGATTTTGAATACCCCTACCTGTACGAAGAGCGGAGTTTGGCCAGTTTTCTCGGAGATAATAAATTACAATATTACAAGCCTGATACCCTTTTGGCGATTGAGATTGATTCGATTATAATGCGAGGGGCTGATTCTGCATATTGCCATATGAAACTGGAATGGCTTTTGGCCGACAGTTCCGTTAGTACTCAAAATATCGCTCTCGGTTGGTTCAAGGTTGATGGGCGATGGTGCAAACCGACGGTATCCCGAGCTAAAAAGCAAAGAGAATTTGAAGAAGAGATGAAGATGTACTGGGAGGCGGTCCGGGCTATCGAAGAGCGGGAAGCAAGAGAGGCAAAAGAAGAAGCAAAATCTGCGGGGTCTGATGGCAATTAAGGGGATCTCTCATGTTGGTGTCGCGGTCGATGATTTGGCTCAGGCGATATCGGCCTTGGCGATTATTTTTGATCATCCGCCTGATAAATTAGAGAGTGTCACGGATCAAAAAATAAAGGCGGCTCTGTTCTCAGCCGGACAGTCACAAATCGAGCTGTTAGCAGGAACAGATGACGACAGCCCAATATCAAAATATATCAGTAAAAAGGGGAACGGTATTCATCATCTTTGTCTGATCGTTGATAACCTCGAAGAAGAACTCAAACGACTAAAGGTCGCCGGAATCAGACTGATTGACGAAACGCCGCGTCAGGGAGTGGAAGGGAAGTTGATCGCCTTTATTCATCCCAAATCAACCGCCGGTATTTTGATCGAACTACAGCAGGGGTAAAATAATTTGATCATATTTTTTACATAAACCGCTCATGATCTCTGACTCAAACAAACTCTGATCTGAATTTGCCCCATATAATATTCTGGACAAGCCGAACTTTTATTCCCCCTCAGCCAATATCATTTAACAAATTCTCGATTCGTTTTTTGAGATCATCCCGGCAGTTGGCGTACGCTTGCTCCTGAGAGTTTTGACTACAAACCAAACTGTCAGGGTTGACTATCGGCCAATTAATATATTCTATCCTCTCTGGTAGTTCACCGATAAGAGATCCGGCGCTGTCGGTGCAGGTAATAAGATAATCGGTCTCGGCCAAAATGTAATCGTTTAGCTGACGACTACGGTGCCCCGATATATCGATCCCGATCTCCCGCATAACGATCACCGCCAATGGATGAACGCCGCCCGGAAAGAAGCCAGCCGAGCGGGATGCAATCAAACCCTCCCCCAATTCCTTACCCAACCCCTCAGCCATCGGAGAGCGGACCGAATTGGCATGACAGACAAAAAGAACGCGCTTCAAATTGCTCATAACAGAATCACTCCTATGCTTCAACAGGTAGCTTCGTATTGTTCAATAAGAGACCATATCGCAAAACCCCGATCCACAAGGGAACCCCGATCCACGGGGGTTTTAAAAAGGCAGAATAAGCTGGCCATAGGAGAATTACAAGGCAAATTTGGTAACTGTTTGTTGACAGCGGTGTGTGACCTGACTATTATGAAATTAGACGACCCCGATAAGCGGGGAATTGGAAAAACCCGTCAAGCGGGATTAGGAAAATCTACTACAAAGCGAGGGGACTGGAATGGAAAGTGTGAGTGCGGTTGACAAAAAAAACAAAAATCTCAAAAGAGAAGATTACCTGAGTTGGGACGAGTATTTTATGGCGTTGTCCATTCTGTCTTCTCTGCGTAGCAAAGACCCGAATACCAGGGTCGGGGCCTGCATCGTTAATTCCGAAAACAGAATTGTCGGTATCGGTTACAACGGTTTTCCAGCCGGCTGTTCCGACGACGAACTCCCCTGGGGACGGGATGGAGATTGGGAAAATACCAAATATCCGTATGTCTGCCACGCCGAAATGAACGCTATCCTAAATTCCGATTTTGGTCGAATGAGCGAATGTCGCCTGTATGTCAGCCTTTTCCCCTGTAACGAATGCGCCAAAATGATTATTCAGTCCGGGCTGAAGCAGGTGATCTACATCAGCGATAAATATCCGACCGATCAAAAATTTATCACAGCGCGGCGGATGTTTAAGCTGGCCGGGATAACGCTGAAGAAGATGACGGTTCCGAAGGAACCGGTGACGATCAACTTCTCCGATTGGGTGTAGGCCGACCAGTCGGTCTTAGAAAAATACTGGTAAGCCTTGTTAGTGGCGTTATGCCACCCAAAAAGCAACTGTATACAAAAAAGCCCGCAACTCTGCGGGCTTTTTGCTTGTCTATAATAATTTATTCTAAACTATTTCTTAAACCGTTTCGGTGACCGTGATTCCCATTCAACCACAATCGGGCTGGCAACAAAGACCGAGCTGTATGTTCCAACGACAACTCCGATAGCCAAAGCGAGTGAGAAGGAATGAAGTACCTGTCCGCCAAAGAAAAGCAAAGTCAAAACGACAAACAGAATAACCATCGAGGTTACGATAGTCCGAGACAAAACCTCGTTGATACTGGCGTTGATGGTTTCGACAAAGTCACCTTTTTTGCGGAAGAGCTTCAGGTTTTCCCGAATCCGATCAAAAACAACGACCGAATCGGTCAATGAATATCCGGCTAACGTCAATAGCGCGGTGATAACCAATAGGTCGATTTCAATCTGTAGAACCCAGAAAATACCCAGAACGGTCAAGACATCGTGGAAAGTGGCAACTGTCGCCGCCACACCAAACCGGAAATCAAACCGGAACCAGATGTAAATCAAGATTGCCAAAACGGCGATAATAACGGCCCACTTAGCCTGATCTCGAAGCGATTCGCCAACTGCTGGACTAATAACGTGTGGAGAATCGTTGTTGAATTGGTTTTCAGGAAAGGCCGTCTTGAGAGCGTCCAGAATTTTGTTCATCGTCGCCATTGTCGCACCCGATTGGGCCTCTTCACCCTCGGCTACTTGATCGCCACCGGAAAGCTCAACCGCCTTGACCCGGATCAGATAGGAATTCTCAGCTCCGACAATATTGAGCTGTTGCGTACTGGCTTCGGGGAAGCCACCGTCTGATAGTGCCGACCGGAGATCACCAATATCAATCGGCTTATCGAAGTTCCCCTGAATGATGATACCGCCGGTAAAGTCGATCCCCATAGCGGCTGTCCCCATCATAACGTTGGCAACGGCGATCAGCCCAAGTATAATGAGAACGGATGAAATCACAAAAGTGATTTTGCGAACACCGATGAAGTCGATGTTGGTTTTGCCTATTAATCTAAACATTTCTAAGTCGTCTCCTTAAAGCTCTATATCGACAGGCTTTTGCCGCCCTTACGGAAATCAAAGATGGCTCGTGTAATAACAAGTGCTGTGTAAAGCGAGATCGAAACACCCAAAAAGAGGGTAACGGCAAATCCCTTAACCGGACCGGAGCCGAAAATAAACAGGATCGCGGCGGTAATCAAAGTTGTCACATGACTATCAACAATTGTCAAAAGAGCCCGGTTATAACCGGCATCAATTGAAGCCCGGACAGATTTTTTGGTCAACAACTCTTCCCGGATACGTTCAAAAATCAGTACGTTGGAATCGACCGAGATACCAATTGTCAGGATAATACCGGCAATACCAGGCATCGTCAAAGCGACTCCAGGAATCGCCGCCATAGCCGACATCAGAAAAAAGATGTTGAACATCATCGCACCATCAGAGACCAACCCAGACACGCGGTAATAGATCGCGATAAAGACCATGACGATAATAAGCGATACCATGGCTGATGTCAGCCCCTTGTTGATCGAATCCTGACCCAACGACGGGCCGACAACATGAGATTCGATAATTTCAACCGGAGCCGGAAGGGCACCAGTTTCAAGCGTAATCGCCAAAAGTTTAGAATCATCCAGAGTTGCTCCGGAGCCCATCGTAATCTGTCCCCGGTCCCGAATGCGGCTGGAAATATTAGGAGCCGATTCAACCCGACCGTCGAGAATGATTGCCAGCGGCTTATTGATATTGCCACCAGTCACACGACCAAAAGTCTGACCACCTTTGCGGGTCAACTGAAAATTCACAATCGGTGAGCCATACTGGTCAACCGTCGCGCGGGCTTGTGTCAAATGTTCACCGGATAACTGGACCCGACTCTTGAGAACATAAAAACGAATCATATCACGGCCGGTATAATTTTCTGAACGAGTCGCCCAAGCCAGTTGAATCGTATTCGGAATCAATCTTTTTATGGCCGGCTTTTCCAGCATCGCCATAATGTTGGGTCTCATCTCATTTTCTACCAAAAAGATCGGGCCGCCCGACTGACCGAGAGCTTCAAGATAGGTCGAAAACGGTCTATCCAGCTCTTCCTGCATCAGAAAATCTTCATCTTCCAAAGTTGTTCCGTCATCACCAGCTCCAAGCAGTCCCAAGAGATCAGGAGTCGCACTATCGGAAGCTGTACTGGTTGCAGAATTGTCAGCTATCTCGACCGCTTTGTCTTCTTTACCGGAAGTCGCTTTGCGCATGGCAACCAGGGCGCTGTCAATTTTCTTAAACAGCAGGTCGGCATTGTCAAACGATTCCATCAGCTTAAACTGCAACTGGGCCGTTTTACCGATTAGCTGTTGTGCTCGTTCGGCATCGGTATAACCAGGAAGATCAACAATGATGCGATCGTTACCCGATTTTTGAATGACCGGTTCGGTCAGGCCGAACTTATCAACGCGGTTACGAATAATCTGGAGGGCTCGTTCGACGGCATTCTCCCGTCCTGCCCCCTCGATTTTTTCCATCTGAACTCGATATACCAGATGCATGCCGGCTTGAAGGTCAAGCCCGAGACGGATCGCTTTTTCTTTAAGCGCCAGATATTCGGAGGGGTTGTTGGCCTGAAGGTGGTCTTTATCATTCTGGGGCATGGTCCAGTATTTGACCGTGGGCCAGACATAATAGACACTGGCCATAACCAGAATCAGAGTAACCACAATTCGCCATGTCTGTGTTCTGCTCATTTTTCGACTCAATCCTTTTTCAATAGTTTTGCTACGGTATAACAGTCTGCCAATATACCAAAAAGTGTCGCTATGTCAATTGTTTTATAGATCGGCAAATAGACGGAAGATTCCACTATGAAAAACGTAACCTTTTTAATTTCTGTAGCTTACGGTTGCCAAATCAAGCTCCCGGATCAATCTTTCCAAATAAATATTGTGCAAAGCCAAAGCAGATCGGCCC